>JAGYOO010000223.1 GCA_018399295.1 Candidatus Omnitrophota bacterium
CGGGCCTCGAAAGCGATCCTTCCGTCAACTGCTCCGTTCCGGCGCAGAACCTCTTCACTCAGTCTTCGGGCTGAAGCATACTTATTATTCTCCAGCTCTTTTTCAGCCTGGCCCAGGTCTTGCCGCATTACCTTATGTTCCGCATCCTGCAAAAGATTATTTACTGTCAGCGATGCCTCCAGCGGCAGATCCAACTCTTCCAGGATCCGAGTAGCCAGGCGAATAGCAATCTGATAATTACCCTTCTTAAAATTTTCTTCCGCCCGCTGATATTCCCGCCGCACCATCTCTTCCCGGACCTCACGAACAAGCCGGATAATTTTCTTCCTTGTCCGGATTCCGCAAAAAGGGCTCTCCAGCAGTTTTTCGCACAGCCTGATCGTCCGGCTGGGAAACTTCCAGCGATGCTTTTCCACTGCATCCAGCATTAGGGAAAACCTTTTCCGTGTTGGCAGGGAAAACCGTTTCTTCTCCAGAATCTTTTTCTCCAGTTCCAGCAGCCGCGGGGACTGCGGCCCGTCAAGCTCCAGCTGCCTTATACTGTTCAGCCAGTTCTGAGCCAGGTCGATTCTGGACTGATTCAGGTACAGATCCGCCCGGGCTAAACAGTACTTTTGATAACTTTTTTTTGCCTGGAAAATGAGGGCGCGCGCCTCCTGAAGAGTACTGCCGTCAGCTTGAGGATTACTTTTGATTGAACCGCAAAGTTTGATTACTCGAGAAAGATTATGCTCGTTGATTTCCTTTTTCCGGACCGTATTTTGCCAGAACTTCAGTTTCTTTTTTTCCCCGGCAAGTCTCAGCTGCGGCAGTTCATTCAACTGAGAGTAGACATCCTGGTCCAAGTCGATTAAATGGTTTTCACCATTATATGTTATCGGATTCCCCTCCCCGTCCCGCAGTAGCTTGAGATACCGCTTCCCACCTTGATTAATCTTGACTTCCGCTTCCGCTCCCGCTAAGGCTGGCACATGAATCAGGGATTTTTCGAAAAACCAAATGTTTCCGGACGCGGAAAACCTGGTTTTGACCACATATCCCCCGGACACGCTCTCGGCGAGACTAGGACTGAATTTTTCAAATGAAGCGGCCGGCTGGCGGGTCTGCTCCCCGAACTCGTCCAGTTCATAGAGAATGTTAAGTCTCTTCAGAATCCTCTTGCCATTGTGCGCTTCGCAGGCACCGACAATAGTCTTCCCTCCGGCTCCTTTGATGAAACCAAACAAGTCCGCCCGGGAATAACCGCAATCCGGCCCGAAGTTGGCCGCTTCAGTTCCGCCGATAAACAGCGAGCCGTCCCGGGAAAGAAGATGGTTGTGGATCTCAAAATCATCGTTCAGCAGATTCAGCTCTTCCGGATAAAGCTTGCCCCAGTAGGAAGAGACGTATTGTCCCTGTGAGCGGCGGTAGACCAGAGAAAACGGAAAATCCCGATTGGAGGCCAGGCAAAAACAGCTGAAAACAACTCCCTTTTCCGTTGACACTGCCGCTAGTTCTCTCCCCTGGGAAACGCCCAGCTTTGCCCACGGCCGCTGTTTTTCCGGCATGGTGCCATCGGCACGCGGCTTGCCTCCAGCCAGGCTTAACTGCCCTTCCCTCCCAAGCCGGGTAATGATTATGACCTTGCCGAAACCAATAAATTTTTCCCGCCCGATCTTGTTGAGATAAAATTCGATCAGCTCTCCCTGGGCGTCGAAAACAGGATAAAGGTCTCTCCATTCCCGTTCCCGACTGAAGCGGATCTGCAGGGGAAACCCATCCATCACCCGCACCTCACAACGCAGCCCTTTCTGTTTCTTGAAATAACCAAGATCCAAACCCGATACATTTATCAGCCCGTCATCCTGCACTACTGAGGAGGCCAGTTTTGGTTCCTCACCCATATCGAGTTTTTGCCGGCTTTCGTGCCAGTCAAGCACCGTTTCCGGAAGCTGATGCCCGGACTGGTCGAATATCCTTATCCGTTCCAAAACAGTCTTCGCAGAGACATTCAACAGAGATCCCAACTGGACCCGGCTGAGCAATTCCTTATTCTCAAACAGAAACTCGAGTTCCGCCAGTTTTCGCCTCACCGCGTAACGGCTCTTGTTCAGGCGCACTGCCAGCATTGTCTGATTGGCAGCCTTCCTCTGCCAGAGAAAGACCTCGTCACTGCGGGTCCAGGAACGGAGCTTCAACTCTTCGAACAGGATCCGCTGGATCAATTTTGGCGTATACCCCTGACTGTTGGGAAGTTTAAGAAACTCCTGTTGAACAGTTTTCAGACCACGGTTAAACAGGTAACGGTCAGTCAGGTGAAACAGTTCCAAAAGGGTAATAACCGCCTCCGACGGCTTTTTCAGTTTCTTCCCCGCCCGGAACGGATCGGGCCATTTTCCCCGCTGGAATTCCTGCCAGAGCCAGCGACGCTGGTCATTGTTCCAGCTTTCATACCCCAGCCACATCAGCCGCTTGCTTAAGTACAGGGTATTACCCCGGCCCAGTTCGGCGGCAAGTTTCGGATTCGTCTTATTCAGATAATTATCCCGGATATACTTCAACTCTTCCATCCGCTGCCGGACCAGAAGCTCCGACACGCCGAACCGTTCGGCCAGTTCATTCAGCTCGGACGCGGCCGGCATATCCATTGACCGTTCCCTGTACCACTCAGCCAGGATCCGGTCCAACCCTTTTTTGGATCCGTCCTCCAGATTTATCATTATTCTTTGTTCAAGCCGATACCGCGTCTGCAGCATCTGCTTTACCTGGTCAGAAAGCAGAACCGGCGGCGCGAGCGTACCCCGCCTGACGTCAGCAGCCTCTGCCGGAACGCAGAACAACAAGATAAGGATGACACTTATTATTTTCAGCAGTGATTTTTTCATTTAAGTTTAATATCTAAAGTAATTAAGGTAATAGCAAAAAGTAAAAAAGTATACCATGAGAAAGGCATTCTCGCAATTTTTGACCGCCTTCAACCGCGCAGGTTGAATGGGACAGCTTAGACCTCAGACTTAAGACCTAAGACAAAGCTGATAAGTGTTACTAAGGGCGCTCCGCCCCTTAACCCCGGGGTACTTTCTTTAACGTAAAGAAAGTACCCAAAGAAAGCAGGCGCACGGAGTGCTCGGAGCGAACGTTTC
>JAGYOO010000224.1 GCA_018399295.1 Candidatus Omnitrophota bacterium
ACAAGCCGGGAGAACGGTTTGTCTTCCAAAAAAAGTGAGGGAATAATGCTCAAGGTAGAGAATCTTTCCGTAGCCATCGACGGAAAGAAGATTTTAAATAATATCAATATGGAGATCGATCAGGGCGAGACGTTCGTGCTGTTTGGTCCGAACGGTTCCGGCAAGACAACACTGCTGCTGAGTCTGATGGGATTCTCTGCCTATAAGGTTCTGGAAGGACGCATTCTGTTTAAGGGTGAGGATGTGACCGCTCTGTCCATGGATGAACGTGCCCGGAGGGGGATGGGGATCCTGTTTCAGCGACCGCCGACGATAAACGGGGTGACGTTGCGGCAGATGGTGACTATCTGTTCAAAAGGGAAAAAAGAACCCGCCTCGCTGGCGAAAGAGCTCGGACTCCTTGATTTTCTCGACCGGAATATAAACGAGGGCTTTTCCGGCGGCGAGATAAAGCGCGCAGAACTTCTGCAGCTGCGGGCCCAGGATGCCGATTTCCTCCTGTTGGATGAACCCGAGTCTGGCGTGGATCTGGAGAATATCAGTCTGATGGGTAAGACTATCAATCAGCTGCTGCAGAAAGAGTTTCATCATCGGAAACGGATAAAGGCCGGGCTAATCATCACCCATACCGGATATATTCTGGATTATGTTGAGGCCGATGCCGGCTGTGTGATGATAAACGGCAGTCTGGTCTGCAAGGGCAATGCCCGTGAATTGTTGAAGGATATTCATAAAAGCGGATATCAGGAGTGTGCGGTATGTCGGAAATAAATAAAAAAAACCGTCGTCTGGCGGAAGAGGCCCGGGAAAAACAGGCGACTCAGGGCGAGGATATTGATCTGAAAAAGTTCCGGACCGAAGTGCCTGAACACGCGCCGGTAAAGAAGCTGGATAGTCTTTCCCAGAAAGAGCAGTTGCTCTCAGCCGGAATCGATCTTGATGAGAAGGAGCGCTCCGGCACTTATATGCAGATGGATCACTCGGTGGTGCATTGCAGTGTTCGGCAGGATGGGCTGGAGATACTGGACATCGAACAGGCCCGGCAGCGATACGACGGGCTGCGCGATTACTGGTGGAAGGCGGTGAAGGTGGACACGGATAAGTACACCGCCCAGACCGAGCTGCAGCCGCAGCGGGGGTATTTCATCCGGGCCCGGAAAGGTACTCAGAGCTTTTTCCCCCTGCAGGCCTGTCTTTACATGGGCCATCAGGACGTGGTGCAGAATGTACATAATATTATCGTGGCTGAGGAGGATTCTGAACTTCATATTATTACCGGCTGCGCTGTGGCTAAAGACGTTAAGCGCGGGCTGCATCTGGGGATCTCGGAATTCTATGTGCACAAAAACGCCAAGATCACGTTTACCATGGTTCATAATTGGGCGGAGGATGTGATGGTAAGGCCGCGGACCGGGACGATTGTCGAGGCCGGCGGGCAGTTTCTGTCGAATTATATTTGTATGCGGCCGGTACGTTCGCTGCAGGCTAATCCGATATGTTATCTGCAGGGAGAGGGAGCGGTAGCTCGATACAATAATATCGTCGTGGCTCCGGAAGGTTCGCATATTGATCTTGGTTCACGCGTGGTCCTGTCCGCGCCGAATACCAGGGCTGAGGTCGTCTCCCGGACGATCACCACCGGCGGTGATATCATTGCCCGTGGCGAATTGGTGGGGGAGACAAAGCCGATAAAGGCCCATCTGGAGTGTCGCGGTCTTATCCTGTCGGATAAAGGGATGATCCATGCTATCCCGGAACTGATCGGCAAGGTCGGAGGGGTGGATATGTCGCACGAGGCGGCAGTGGGAAAGATCGCCGAAGAGGAGATCGAATATCTGATGGCCCGCGGACTTAATCAGGAAGAGGCGACCGCGACTATTGTCCGCGGTTTTCTTAATGTTAAGATCAAGGGGCTGCCGCATGTGCTTAAAAAAGAGATGGATGACATTGTCCGTAAACTGGAAGAGGAAGCGTTTTAAAAGGGGGTTGAGCATGAAAAAAGTCCTGGTTTTACTGGTGCTGATTTCGTTGCTGCTGATTTCTACCGGAAATGCTGTCATGGCCATGGAGTTAAAGAGCCCGGCCTTTGACAAGGGAGAGTTTATCCCGGAAAAGTACACCGGAGAGGGGGCGGATATTTCGCCGCCGCTTACTTGGGCCCGCGTTCCCCGCGGGACTAAGAGTTTCGCGATTGTTATCGAAGATCCGGATGCCTCAATGGGGACCTTGACGCATTGGCTGATCTACGATATTCCCGCGCAGATGAAGGGTCTGGAAGAGGCTGTGCCGGCTGAGGCGGAATTGGAAGATACAGTTATGAAACAGGGGAATAACAGTTTTGGATTTAATGGTTACGGCGGGCCTTTACCGCCTCCGGAAGACGAACCGCACCGTTATTTTTTCAGGCTCTATGCCCTGAACGCGAATCTGGATCTTGAACCCGGCCTGACGAAGGAAGAGCTTTTAAAAGAACTGGAAGGCCATGTTATCGAGCAGGCGGAACTGGTGGGACTGTATCAGAGATAGACGATAAGCTCATAAGCAGAAGACAAGAGGATGCACGCTTTGCGTGCATCCTCTTTGCATCTTAGCATCTTAGAGAAGACGGAAAACGGAAAACAGAAAACGGAAAAGATTAAACCACAGAGAGCACAGAGAACACAGAGGACGGAAGAAAGAAGTCGGAAGATGAAGGTCGGAAAATAATCTTGCTTGCCGCAGGTTAATAACCAATGACCCTCCTAATATAAGATAACCAATAACCAAATCACAATTTCCAAATAATGACCCTGCCTACCGGCAGGCAGGGATTATCCTGGTTACAAGAAGACTGCCTTCTGAGTTATATTTGAATTGATGGTTGGTTTGATGTTAGGCTTGAGATTTGGAATTTGTGATTTGTTTGTAACTTGGAACTTGGTTGTTTTGATTTCCGCCAAAGGCGGCGTGGTGCTTGGTGGCGCCTTAGGAAGCGCAGGAGCAGGCTTACGTTTCTGTTTTTCCGTGAAGTGCTAACTTGAAATCCCCTTTTAGGGGCTGGGGGTCTTACAGGAAATAACCGAAACGTTCGCTCCGAGCACTCCGTGCGCCTGTTTTCTTTGCTGA
>JAGYOO010000225.1 GCA_018399295.1 Candidatus Omnitrophota bacterium
CCGAGCCGGTAAACAGAAGATAAGAGGTTGAGAATGGACATAAAACAGGAATTGGTGGAAATGCTTAACCAGGCACTGCGTCTTGAGTATCGGGCCCGGATACAATACCTGTCCCACGCTGAGTCCATCAAGGGCCAGAACGCGGAGAAGATAATTGAACGGCTGAAAGAGATTGCCGCGGATGAGCTTGAACATGAAAAAAAGTTTCGAGAACTAATCGGTGGATATCTCGGAGGCGAGCCGGTGATGACCATGGAGCCGGCGGAGGCGGCGGGAGAATTAAAGGATATTCTGGCCGTGAACCTGAAACAGGAAAAAGAGGCGATAGATCTGTATAAAAAAATCTACCGTAAGGCACTTGATTCCCGGGAACAGCTTCAATATGAGTTTGAGGTGATCGAACACGAGTTGCGGCACGTGATAATGGATGAGGAGGAACATGTCTCCGAGCTTTCTCTGATAATGGGAAAGTAAACTGAAAAGGAGGAAGTAATGGAGCGGTTTAATCAGCTGTTTCAAGGCGCTGACTGGAAGACCGAGAAGCATGTTCCGGTGATCGAAGCCCCGGAGGAAGTCAACGCGGGAGAATTTTTTCCGGTAAGGGTAACCGTGGGGCGGGAAGTGGCTCATCCGAATACAACCGCGCATCATATTGTCTGGATCAGTGTTTACTTCCATCCGGATGGTGAAAAGTTTCCATATGAGATAGGTAAGGCCGAGTTCTCCGCTCATGGCGCTTCGGTTGCCGGGCCGGATACCAGTACGGTGTATACTAATCATGAGGCATTGCTTAATTTTAAAACCGATAAATCCGGGACGATCTTTGCCTCCGGATATTGCAATATCCACGGGCTTTGGGAGAATTCAAAAAAGCTAAAGGTTAAAAAGTAATAAGCGGTGAAGGTTTCTGTTTGCCGCGAAAAAACGGGCTGGCTGGGAAGAATACAGCCGGCCGTTTTTATTGGGTTTATTGGCAGGAGGGAAGATGCTGGTCGTCGATTTGCTGATGTTTGATCTTGATGGAACACTGGTCGATTCACGGGAAGCGATAGTTGATGCCGTGAATTATACTCTGAAGGAACTGGGCCGGCCGGAGAGGCCGGGGGCAGAGATTGTCTCTTTTATCGGTACCGGTACCAGTGAGCTGCTTAAAAAAGCCGGGCTGAAGGGGGCGATTGAAGATGGTGTGCGGATATTCACCGGCTATTTCAGGCTGAATTCCAACCGAAAAAGCCGGCTGTATCCGGAAGTAAAAGAGACCTTAAATTATTTTAAAAAGAAACGATTGATGATAATCACGAACCGGATCGAGTCTATAGCTGAGACTACTTTAGTTGAGATGGGGATCCATGACTTTTTTGAATCAATAATCGGAGGAGATAACGAGTTATGCCTGAAGCCGTCCCCCTGTCAGATAGAACGAGGGATAAAGAAAAGTCCGGCCGGACGTTCGCTGTTTGTGGGTGATATGGACCTGGATGTGCGGGCCGGCAAGGCGGCCGGGGTGATGACCTGCGGGGTAAGCTATGGGATCGGAAAACTTTCGGATATTGAGGCCGCCGGACCCGACCTGCTCATCGACCGTTTAGGGCAGCTTCGGGAATTAATAATCTGAAAATAAAAAGAGGTGATCATGAAAGAGCTAAGAATAATTTCACGCGATAATCTTCCGTTTGAGGGGCGGGAGGAGGCCGGAGAACAGCTTGCTGAAGAACTGAGGATGTATAAAAGGCAGGATCCGGTAGTTCTGGGAATACCTTCCGGGGGGATGATTGTGGCCGAAACAGTGGCCGAAAGACTTGAGGCTGAACTTGATGTTGTTCTTTCCCGCAAGCTCGGGGCTCCGGGTAATCCGGAGCTGGCCATCGGCGCGGTTTCTGAAGACGGTAAGTTATTTCTGGACAAGGCGGGGATGGTTCAGGTTGATGCCAAAAGTGTTTATCTTGATTCGGAATACCACCGGACTCTGGAGAGGATTAATAAAGAGAAAGAGAGATTTCGGGCTCTTCGGCCCCGGGTTTCCCTGACCGGGCGGGTAGTTATCGTTATTGATGACGGAGTAGCGACCGGAAGCACGATGCAGGCCGCGCTTTGGGCGGTAAATCGGGAATCCCCGGAAAAAGTGGTTGCCGCGCTGCCGGTAGCGCCGGAAGAGACCCTGGAAAAACTCAGCAGTGCGGCCTCGGAAATAGTGTGTTTGAAGGCACCGCCGGATTTTGGCGCGGTCGGACAGTTTTATCTTGTTTTCCCCCAGATCGTCCCGGCTGAATTGGAGGCGGTTCTGTCCCGGGCTGCCCAACGTGTTGAGATCTTACATAAGAAGGCGGCATAAGACTGTTTGTTCCGAAGAAAGAGGGAGCTGCTTTAATAAGGGAAAGATGATCTAATGAGTAAAGTAAGTTTCCAAAAGGCCGCGGCCTCGATTAAAAAAGCCCGGACCATTGCCGTAGCCGGACATGTTAATCCTGATGGAGATTGTATTGGCTCATTGCTGGGACTGGGGCTGGGGCTTAGAGCTTTGAATAAGCGGGTGTGGTTTGTCAGCCAGGATGGGGTCCCGTATACCTTCCGGTTTCTGCCGGGAGCAAAGGACGTGGTCAAAACAGTCAGAGTCAAGCCGGATCTGGCCATTGCGGTTGATTGCAGTACCCCGGAGATGCTTGGATTGAACCGGGCGGTATTCCAGCGCGCGGGAGATACTCTGGAGATAGACCATCACGGGCTGCGGCGACCGTTCGCCCGGACGAGTCTTATTGATGTGCGCGCCGCCGCGGTCGGGGAGATCGTGTTCAGCCTGTTATCCGCGCTTAAGGTGCCGGTTACCCGGCCGATAGCCCAGAACATCCTGACCTCGATCATCGTGGATACCCTTTCCTTCCGCACCCCTAATCTGCATTCCCGGTTGTTCCGGGTCTGCGCAAAGCTGGTGGATGCGGGGGTGGATTTTCATCAGCTGGCCGAAATGGTCTACTGGTCCAAATCACCCCAGATGCTTATTCTCTCCGGGATCTGCATGGCCCGCAGCTGCTTTCGTCTTAATAGAACAACAAATATAACAATAAATGGATTCTCATTCTCTGTTGTTTCCACAACTGCA
>JAGYOO010000226.1 GCA_018399295.1 Candidatus Omnitrophota bacterium
GAAGAAGATTGAAAATCTGATTGCCTTCCGGAAAGAGCCCGCCCGCATCGGCCTGGCCATGGGCGGGCTTAACATTTTTGATATTGATTGCCGCGTTCGGTTTGCCTCTAAAAAGGTTGAGGCGGAAAGCGTCAGGTTTTATCTGAATCAGGTGCCGATTGAATTAAAGGGGGCAATTTCTTTTGAAGAAGAAGGGAAAAAAATCGGTTTGGTTTTGGCGAGTTTTCCGGGGCAGTCGGAGGGAATGCGCCGGGCGAATCCGCGGCGCTTTGACGGTCGGCTGGAAGGAGAGCTGCGGAGAAATATTTTCAGCGGCTGGCTGGACGCGGAACTGCCGGAACCGGCAAATGTCTTTGGCTCCCGAAACATGACTGTGTATCTGGATCAGCTGAAATTCGGAGACGTGGAAGAGGGCAGGATCAGGTTGACTGCCGACCGGGCCAGGTTGGATTACGTGGATTCGGATGAACAGCACTCTCTGCTTGTAAACAACTGCGACGTGAATATTGATTCTGCGGATCACAGAGTGAAGACCGCGGTTTTTTCAGCTGAGGTCTGCGAAGGACAGATGAGGGGAAAGGCGATGATCGATCTGGCCGCGCATCCGGTGAAAAAGATCGTTCAGCTGGAATTGAGAGATGTCGCGGCCGAAAAGATGGATTCTATCCTGCTTTCGGCTTTTGGTCTGTATAAGAACGCTGAGGCGCATCAGGCCTGCCGGATTTCCGGCCGGCTCTCCGGAGAACTTGGATTCAGGAATTTTCCCGAGGATGAATTCAGCGGCCGCTTGTCAGTTCGTGACGGCGGGTTGGAAAGTATTCGGTTTTTCGGTTGGCTGGCGGACGGTTTCGGGATTGAGGAACTAAGCAATGTTGATTTTAAGACTCTTAGTGCCGCGTTCCGCGTTTATAAGAAGACCGCTCTTTTGGATGAGATATATCTTGATTCGCCCGAGATCCGGATGAACGGATTTTTCCGGATCAATGACAATGAGATGATTGATTCCCGGCTTTCGCTTAATCTGTCCCGGGAGCTGCTGCAGAAGGCGATGAAGTTTCAGCTGCTGCTGGCCTTTGTCCGGCAGGATTTCGACAATCTGGATTTCAATTTTCAGTTGTCGGGATCACGTGGGTCGCCGAATTTCAAGTGGCTGAAGTCGGATTTTAAAAGACTGGTGGCGCGCCTGCTGCCGGGATTTATGGAACGGAATATCGAGCAGAAGCTGCAGACGGCGATTCAGGCGATTGAGGATTAGACCGCGGTTGAGATGTTTCTGATGAATTGCGCGAAGAAAAACAGGCCGAATCCGATCAGGCTCAGGCCGCAGCCGAAGAGCACGGACCGGTAAAGCCGCAGGGGAATGAATTTACGGCCGGAGCCGATGATCGCGGAAATAAACGTGTACCAGATGAGATCGGCCAGGATGTGTCCGGCGAAAAACCAGGCCAGCCCGGACACTCCGGCTTTCAGCGCCGAGAGGATGAGCCCCGTTCCGACAGTGATCCACCACAGCGACCAGTATGGATTGGCCGCGCTCATTATGATTCCCGCCAGGATCAGGTTTTTTTGAGGCGCTGAGGAGGCCGCAAGCGCTGCTTCGGCCTTTGTTTTCAGCGTGATGCTTCCGAACCAGATCAGGATCAGCGCGCCGAACAGGATGATACCGTTTCGCAAAACCGGATTCTCCAGAAATTGGTCCAGCCCCAGCAGAATCAGCCCGATCATGATTATTTCCAGGATCGCGTGCCCGATAATGATCAAGGGTCCGGCCCACGGCCCCCGATTGAAGCTTTCCCGAATTACCAGGGTTAACAACGGGCCGGGCGCCAGAGCGCCGGAAAAAGCGATACCAAAGGATAGAAAAAAGATTGCAACATTATTCATGACAGAATATTATACTATAAGAACAGTTTTTCCTGAAACCGGTTTAAACAGGATGTTTAAATTTGATTCTATTGTTACTGACACATGGCTGTGGAAAGAATGAATAAATTTGGACTTAAACAGGGATTAAGAATCTTTTCCTGGGCGCTCTACGATCTGGCGAATCAGTTTTTCGTGCTTAATATCGTGTCGCTGTATTTTGTTCGCTGGCTGACCTTGGAAAAGAACGCGCCGGAGATCTTTTACGCCCTGGCCTTCGGCGTCTCTACGTTGTTTGTCGCCCTGCTGGCACCCATGCTGGGGACGCTCTCTGATCTGAGCGGACGTCATCACCGGCCGTTTGTTGTCCTGACCCTCATCAGCGTCGCGTTTACTTTGTTGTTGGGTACTACAAAAAGTCTTCCGTTGGCCCTGCTGTTCTTTGCCGTGGCAAATTTCGGGTGCCAGGAGGCGATTATTTTCTACAACGCGCTGTTGTTTAATATCGCTGATAGAAAATGGATCGGTATGGTCTCAGGGCTGGGAAAGACCGCCGGGTATATCGGCGCGATGTTGGCAATGTTTCTGACAAAGTCATTTTTTCTTGAACGCGGCTATCAGGCGGTGTTTGTCCTGACCGCGGCGATGTTTCTGCTGTTCAGTCTTCCGGCCATGCTTTTTCTCCGGGATCGGAAGGCGGTGGGGCCACGCCATCGCCTGAGGTTAAAGGCTCTGTTTACCGGGGTGTTTCGCCGATTGCGCAGGACCTTATTCTCAGGTCAGTCACCGGCCGGTCTTAAAGATCTGCTTCTGGGGCTGTTGTTTATATTTTCCGCGGTTAATGTGGTGATGTTGTTTATGGCGGTGTACGGAACCCGGCTGTATGGGCTCGATGATGTGCAGATAATCGACTTTATTGTCTTTTCCACCCTGTTTGCGATAATCGGAAGTTTTTTTTCCGGCCTGGCCAGCGACCGGTTCGGCGGGGGTCGGACGCTTTTAATTGTGGGCGGATTCTGGATTCTCAGTTTCTGGTGTGGTGCGCTGCTGCGGCCCCCCTGGCACTGGGCAGTCGGGGGGTTGGCCGGGTTGAGTCTGGGCGCGACCTGGGTGGTATCCCGGGCAATGGTGGTTAAAATGATCCCAGCGCGTAAGGCCGGTGAGATCTTCGGATTGTTTAATCTGGTCGGCTATGTCAGCGGTATTGCCGGCCCGGTTCTCTGGGGTTTT
>JAGYOO010000227.1 GCA_018399295.1 Candidatus Omnitrophota bacterium
AAAGAAATCACATAGTCGTAAAAATCAAGTGACCGGAACCAGCGTTCGTATTCAGCCGCCGCCCGAAGCATGTCCTCGACAAGATGATTACCGGCTGAGCGAAGAACTGATCCGGAATTCAACCCGATCCGGATCGGAATGCCCCGGCCAGCTGCCGCGGCCAAAACCTTTTCCACCTGACGTTGTTCCTTAATATTGCCCGGATTAAGCCGGATCTTATCCGCATTGTTCTTCATCGCAGCCAGGGCAAGGCGGTAATCAAAATGGATATCCGCGACAAGCGGAATACTAATCTCCCGCCTGATCGCGGACAACGCGACCGCTGCCTTCATATCCGGAACAGCCAAACGAACCAGGTCACACCCGGCCCGGGTCATCTGCCGGATCTGGCGGACTGTGGCTTGAACATCACATGTGTCGGTCTTAGTCATCCCCTGAACGCTCACCGGAGCATTCCCGCCAATGAGAACATTTCCGACTTTGACCTGCCGGGATATACGTCTCTTTATCTTTTTCATTCTGTATTTCCCCCGGAGACCGGAACCTCTGTTTCAGAGGGATTAAAAAATTTATTAAAGACCCCGACTCTTGTCAAATCGTTATAAAACACAAACAGCATCAAAGCGATAAGCAATGAAAGTCCGATCCGGCTCGCTATCTCCTGGGCCCGCAGGCTTAATGGCCTGCCTCTGATTTTCTCAATCAGAATAAATAACAGATGTCCACCGTCCAACACCGGAACCGGCATAAGATTGATGACCCCCAGGCTGACGCTTAGGGCCGCCATTATCTGCAACAAGTACGTGATTCCCAACCGCGCCGCCTCTCCGGTTATCTGATAAATAAGAACCGGCCCGGCCAACGACTCCCGCGCCGAGATCCGTCCTACCAACATCCTATAAAGAGAAAGCAGCGTCATCCTGGTCAGCATAAACACCCGTTCGGCGCCCCGGAATATTGATTCAAAGACTCCATAATTTACTGTTTCCGTATCCTGAGCCGGAGCAATTCCGATCAAGCCAAGAGAAATGCTATCTCCAAGCAAAGTCTTGGTCTGTTCGACCCGGGGGATAACTTCGACCGTAAACGCCCGTTCTTCCCGTTCAATTTCAAGCCGGACGGCTTTCCCGGTAGTCTCTTCATGTATTATTGCCGACAGTTCATCCCAAAATCTGACATCCTCCCCGTTAACAGCGACAATCCGGTCCCCGACCTTTATCCCTGCCTCCGCGGCGGGATAATCCTCCACAACATCTCCCACCATTGAGGTCAACTTTGGCATGCCTATGAAAAAAACCAGAGCAAATAAAATAAAAGCAGTAAAAAAATTAAACAAAGCCCCGGCAGCGATTATCAGGGCACGCTTTCCCGCCGGCTGGGAAAGAAACTCCCACTGCTGGCCCTGCAGTTTTTCTTCCGGGTTGTCTCCAGCCATCTTGACATATCCGCCCAGAGGAACCAGTGAGAGACGATAATCAGTCTCGCCCCGCTTAACACCGAAGATTCTCCGCCCGAAACCTATCGAAAAAACCTCGACCCTTACCCCGGATAATTTGGCAATAATAAAATGCCCGAATTCATGCACAATAACCAAGACGCTGAGTACGATTATAAACGCTAATGCTGAGGGCAAAGTGAATCAGCCTCCTTCCTCGCCCAGGAATCAAGATCTAAAAGCTCCTTGAGCCCCGGATTTTTCAACACAGTATGTTTTCCCAGGACCTTTGATATGATCCGGGGAATTTCTAAAAAAGGGATCTTCCCATCCAGAAACGCATACACCGCCGCTTCATTCGCCGCGTTCATTACGCACCCGCTGCTGCCGCCGATACGGGCGACCTGAAATGCCGTCTTCAAACAGGGGAAACGCAATGAATCAGGCTCCTGAAAAGTCAGCTGCCGCAAATCCGTAAAATCCAGCTCTCTAGCCGGACTTTTCTTCCTCCGGGGATAATCAAGAGCATACTGTATCGGCATCCTCATGTCCGGAACTCCCATTTGAGCCAGCACCGCTCCATCGTTAAACTCCACCATCGAATGAACCACAGCCTCAGGATGAATGAGAATCCTGATCTTTTCCGGAGGAAGGTTGAACAGCCAGCAAGCCTCAATCACTTCAAGACCTTTATTCATCATTGTTGCTGAATCCACGCTGATCTTCCGGCCCATTTTCCACTTGGGATGATTCAGGGCCTGTTCCGGAGTAACTTCCCGCATTTTCCGAAGCGAATAGCCACGAAACGGCCCTCCGCTTCCGGTGATATATATCCGCTTAAGGTCTTTGGACGCCTCTTTGCGCAGGCATTGAAAAATAGCGCTGTGTTCGGAATCAACAGGAAGAATACGGGCCTTGCTTTTTTTTACCGCGGCCATTACCAGCGGACCGGCAAGCACCAGAGTCTCTTTATTCGCCAGAGCGATCGTCTTGCCCCGGGATGCCGCCTTAAGAGTCGGCAAGAGGCCGGCGATACCAGAAGTAGCCACGACTAATGTATCCGAACGAGGGTCTTCCGCCAGCCGCTCCATTCCCGGAATACCGGTATATACCTTAATCCCCTTAAGAGACACTAAGCGGCCAAGTGCTTTGGCGGTTTTTTCGTCCTTAACGCTGACCATCGCCGGTTTAAACTTTTTGATTTGAGCGGCAAGGGCGCGGACATTAGAGTGACAGCTCAACCCTCTGACGCGAAAGTCACCGGGCCGCGCCTCAACCACGGAAAGAGTATTTTTCCCGATCGAGCCCGTGGATCCAAGGACAGTAATACCCTTCATACTCCAGCCGGCAGGAGTTGAAAATAAAGAATATAAAAGTAAAAGATCGGGCTGGCGAAAATTATACTGTCGATAGTGTCCAGAACTCCACCTAATCCGGGAAGATAATGCCCGCTGTCCTTCACCGCGCAGTCCCGCTTTATCAGTGATTCACAGAGATCTCCGATCTGAGCCAGGAATCCGATCATCGCCCCCATCACGATCAGATGCACCATCGGGATGAACGGCAGATACAGTTTACTCAGCATAGCCGCGGAAATGCTGACCGCTAACCCGCCCAGCGAACCTTCCAAGGTCTTCTTCGGGCTGACCCGGGCCA
>JAGYOO010000228.1 GCA_018399295.1 Candidatus Omnitrophota bacterium
AAGCTGAAAATCGGGGGATTTTTTTTATTCTGTTTATCTAAATGTTTTTATAAAGTAAAAAAAATTGGGATACGAAGATTTAACTTGCCTTATCCCCTAAGGCAGTTAAGGCCCCTACTTCCCCCTATCTTCGTATCCCATTATTTTCAAAGAGGAGCGAATATGGGAAGAAAGCTTAATTCCATCTTTATCCTGGTGTTGGCAATGATTCTGTTTTGCGCCGGAAGTGTCCGGTCGGAGTCTTTTATCAAGACCAGAATCCGGAAGGTAAAGGCTCCGCTGATAAAAGATGAGAGAAGAATGAAGCAGGTTCTGCGGACTTTGGAGGTGCCGGAGGATATCGGTGTGATAAAAGAAGTCCATGTTCCTGAGAATCCTACCGGCCAGCTTGTGTTTAATATCCAGGATTTGCATTGTAATTACGAGGCCCAGAGGAATATCGCGAAGATTCTGGATTATTTAACTGACCGCTACGGTCTTAAGGTGATATGTGTTGAAGGCGGGTCGGGGAAGATAGATACGACTTTTTACCGGGAGTTGCCGGATGATACAATAAAGGAGCAGGTCGCGGATTATTTTCTGCGCGAGGCGAGGATAAACGGGACCGAGTACTTTGCCATAAACACTGTAAAAGATATCGCTCTCTACGGGGCGGAAGATCAGGAACATTATGACAAAAATCTTCAGGCATTTCTTGATGCCCTGCCGCACCGGGAATCGATTTTGCGGAAGATCGATATCCTGGAGAACAATCTGAATATTCTGAAAAACCGAATATATAATAAGAAGCTGCTGGAACTGGATGAGAGGGTCGTGGCCTATGAAAATGGCGAGTTGGGGTTCGAAGACTATGTCCAGTTTCTGGCTAATGAGTATCCTGAAAAAAATCTGAAGCGGGAGTTTTCTCAGTTATGGCAGCTTGTGGAGAGCCTGGAGATTAAAAAGGGTCTGGATCTCAAAGAGGCTGAAAAACAGCGGCAGGAACTTATTGATGTGCTTAGTAAAAAATTGCCCCGCCAGGACATGGAAGAGCTGCTTAAGGCAACAGTGGAGTTTAAGGCCAAGAGTCTGGATGTGCTTAGTTTTCACAATGCCCTGGCAAAGCTCTATGACGGTCTGAAGGGAAAAAGCCGGGTTCTTTGTCGGCAGTGGCCTCAGCTTGGCCGGTACATCGAATACCTGAATAAACATGAGACTCTTGATAAGTTTGAGCTGTTCAATGAGTTAGACAGGATGGTGGCACTGATAAAGAATGAGAATTACACCAGTTTTACTCAGAAGAACCTCGATCAGAGTTTGGGGCTGATTCGGCTGGCCCGGAACCTGTTTTCCACGAAACTGCTGAACCGGGACCTGGAGAAGGTGAAAAAACGGCGCGATGATTTCAATCTGTTGCGTCTGGTAAGGTTTATTGAGCAGGAGGCACGCCGGCTGGAGTTGGACCTGCCGATTCCGGAAGAACTGGAAGAACTGACTGATAATCTGCCGAAGATCGAGGCATTTTATCTGTATGCTAACAAGCGTGATCACATCCTGTCGGATAATACTTTAGCGAGCATGGATCAGGAAGGCGATACTATTTCCATCCTGGTTACCGGTGGTTTTCATTCCGGGGGAATTACCGAATACTTTAAGGAAAAAAGGATCTCTTTTGTGGTAATTTGCCCGGTTATCCAACAGCTGGACCAGGACGATCAGAAGTATATCGATGCCCTGCGGGGCAAAAAGACCCCGTTTGAGTTAATGATGGAGTCGGAGACTGATACCCTTCCGGATATCTATTTCAACCAGAACCGTTAAGGGGTATGTATTCAAATGAACAGGAAGCGTTCGATACGGCTGATTCTTAAAACTATCGCGATCGTGCTCTTGCAGGCGTTTGTGCTGCTGGACTGCGCCTTTTGCGGCCTGCTTGAAATCACGCCTGTTCGCTTTTCGGAAGCCTCTAATCTTGCCCCCGAGATCCAGCTTTATTCTGATTCTCTGCGCCAGTTTTTTAATAGACCGGCAATTACCGCCGAGCCCGAACTGGTGGCCGGGATCACACAAGCCGATACTTCTGTTTCTCCTGTTGCGCCTTCATTAAGGCAAAGAGCCGCCAGGTTTGGCAGACAGACGGTCGCGCTGGCGCTGATCATGGCGGCGATGATGGTGCCGGCGCCGATGGATCTGCCGGCCTTTTCTTTTATCGGTACTTCACCAGTCGCCGCCCAGGCGCCACCGGCGAGGACAATGATTTCCCTGACTGATTTAATGTCAACGGAGACGGTTCTGGAGACTGATATCGAGAGGCTCAGCTTTACCAGTTCTGTCGCCCAAAAAAGGGTCGAGGAGATCAACGAAAGTATCGACCGGGAATGGGACAGTCGGAAGCAGGCAGGAACACTTGACGCGTATATAACTAAACGGGGAGATTCGCCGGAGGCGGTAGCTATTGGTAAGGCATTACTGCTCCTGCAGATCGCGGTTCCGGATTCATTTGAGACTCTTAAGAGCCGAAACGCTTCCCTGTATATTGGCGATATTCCTGCCGCGGCAATGACTACTGGATCACGGCTGCGAGGGGTAATGGGAAAACCGCTTATTTATGTCAATAACCGTTTTGCGGATAATCCGTTCTGGTGTGCCTACTGTTTGGCGCATGAGGCGGTACACGCCGGAAAACTTCCGGAAGGCGCTATTGATCTTACTCTGAAGTATAATATAGTGAACCTTGTCAGGAACTGGCTGTTCAGCTTGTCCTTGAGCGAAGAAGAGACTGCCTATGAGCGGGAAACGCAGTTGGCGCGTCGGTTTAATATTGTTCCGGAAGACGGCCGGGCAAGTTTTGAAGAGGCCGGAGATCTGGTTGCAGGATATTATTTTGCCCGTTGGAATACCATCCTGCTGAATATCATTGGTACGGTACTGTTCAACTTTATTCCGGCAATGGTCGGCTGGCAGATTATTAAAGCAAAGATCAACTCTTCATCTTCTTCCGGGTCCCGGTACTCCGGCAGCCGGATTCTTTCCAGTCAGCGTCCGAGCCGGCGTTCGGGGCGGGGCAACCGCTATCGAGCGTTACTGCCGGTTCTGCTTCTGCCG
>JAGYOO010000229.1 GCA_018399295.1 Candidatus Omnitrophota bacterium
GCCTCGGTCGCGATGGCTTTAGCCAGGTAAGTCTTGCCGCATCCGGGCGGCCCCACCATCAGAATCCCCTTCAGCACCTTGCCTCCGATGCGGCTGATAAGCTTTCTGTCACTCAGAAGCTGCATAACCTCCGCGGCCTCTTCTTTGGCCGCGTCGACTCCGATCACATCGGAAAAATGAACATTTACCGCTTTAGTCTTAACCCGCGTATTTCGAACCGACGACATGTACCCAAACATTACGGAAACATAGATAAAGGCGGTTATCGCGCCGCTGATCAGCATTACCAGACTCCAGAGCGGCATACTCGCCAGCATACTTTTCCTGGCATAAGAATCGACTTGGCTTAATCCGATCGTTGATAGAATAATCAGAGTAACCGCGACCGAGCCGATAGCGAGAACAACCCAATTATCCTGGAAAAAATTTTTAATCTTACGGGGAAGATTAATCATATTACTTTACCTCTTTCCTGCTGTTTGACGAATCCGTTCTCTGGAGTTTTTCCCGCGCCTTTGCATGTGCGGGATCAATCTCCAATACCTTCTTCCATTGAATCCGGGCTTTTTCAATCTCGCCGGATTTAAAATAAACCTCCCCAAGGTGATCTCGAACCACTGGATCATCTTCAATCAGTTCCACGGCCCGTTCCAGGTACTGCCGAGCCTCATCCAATTTACCCAGCTTATAATACGCCCACCCCAGAGAATCAATATACGCCCCATTATCCGGTTCAATCTCCAAAGCGTGCTGAATAAGCCTTACCGCCTCATCCAGATCTTTTCCAGCCTCGGCCAGCATATACCCCAGATAATTGCCAGCCTCCGCGTTATCCGGATTTATCTCCAGCACGCGATAAAACTGTTCCCAGGCCTCTTCGTCCCGGCCCTGTTTTTCGTAAAGCACTCCAAGATAGAAACAACAGACTTCGTTGTCAGGTTCAATCTGCGCCGACTTAAAATAAGACTCTTCGGCCCCGGCCAGGTCCCCTCCGATCATCCGGGCCATGCCAGTCAGAACATGTAGTCGGGCCTGATCTTCAGCCAGCGGAGCCGCTTCACTCAGCACTGCTATCGCCTCCTGCGCGCGCTCCTGCTTGAGATACAGATGCGCCAGCTCAAAATAGGCCTCTACTGCCCGCGGAGCTATCTCCAGTACCTTTCGGAACTGCTCCTCAGCCTTATCATAAAAACCCTGGCCGGCAAGAAGCTGTGCCAGACGAAAATAAGCGGTTAAGGATTTGGCCCCGGTCTGCTGCTGGATTTCAATCGCCGCCCGGTATGCTGATTCAGCCTTGTCCGGTTCTTCGCGCAGTTCATGCATAAGTCCCAATCCAAGGTAGGCCTCCAGATACTTTGGTTCCAATTCTATGGACTGTTTCAGGAGAGCTATTGATTCTTCAATGCGACCGGACTGGCTATAGAGCATCGACAGATTAAAGTATACAAACGGGAGGGTAATATTCCGATCAATTAAGTACTCATAAATCGCCGCGGTCCGGCCGGGTTTTTTCTGCAAAAGATACAGATCCGCGAGATTAAGCCTGGACTGAACATGATCCGGAGCCTGTTCAACAATAAGTTCATATTGTTCGATTGCGGCGGGAATGTTTCCCAGAGAGGTTTGGATAAGACCCAGCAGCATCCTTATCTGGATATTATCCGCGTCATCTCTGAGCACCTTCTCCAGGACAGAAACCGAATGACGGAACTGGCCGTGTTTAAAATAGACGGTGCCCAGTTTAATTCCGACCGCGGCTGAGGCCGGATCCAGGGATAATGCCTGCCTGAACTCTTCAATCGCCCTTTCCAGATTATCCCGGCGTTCAAACAGGAGTCCCTGCAGATAATGCGAATAGGCCCGCGCGGCAGGACCTTTTACATGGGCAATGCCAGTCCTCCGCGATAAAACTGTTTCCGGCCGGCAAACTCGTCGTTGACTGCAACTCGAAAGCAACAGTGCGGCGATCAGCAGGATCGCGAAAATCGAGAATGCTTTCTCTCCTCTAATCAATCTAGGCCGTCCCGTTACTTCTTTTTATGTCTATCTCTTCTCAACCGTTTTTTTCGTTTATGAGTAGATATCTTTTGACGTTTTCTTTTTCTTCCGCAAGGCATTCTGAATCTCCTCCTTCTATCTCCCTAAGGCACGACCTTGGTGAGATTATATTCGATTATGGCTTCAGCCCCGGCCCGTTTAAGCGGGGGGATAAGATTTCGCAAAACTTTTTCCTCTCCGATTATTTCCACGGCAAACCAGCCCGCGCGACTTAGTTGCGAAATCGTGGGGTTTTTCATAGATGGAAGAATGGCGAGAACTTTTTTCAGATCTTTTTCATTACAATTAAGTTTCAGCCCGACCTTGTCCTCAGCATTGATCGCGCCTTTCATCAGTAAAGCAATATTCTCTATTTTATCTTTTTTCCAACTGTCTTTCCAGGCCTCGCGGTTCACTATCAGCTGCGTAGTCGATTCACAGACTGTTTCCACAATACGTAGATTGTTGGCCTTCAGACTGGACCCGGTCTCGGTCAATTCAACAATAGCATCTACCAGATCCGGCACCTTTACCTCGGTCGCCCCCCAGCTGAACTCCACATCAGCCTTTACCCCGTTCTTTTTCAAATACTGCTGAGTCACTTTTACGAGCTCCGTTGCCAAACGCTTCCCCTGAAGATCCTTAACACTTTTTACTGATGAATTCACGGGAACCGCAAGGACCCAGCAAACCGGCTGAAGGCTTTGTTTAGCATACTTAAGTTCGCTTACTACAGTTACTTTAGCGTTATTCTCAAGGACCCAATCCGCTCCGGTTATGCCGCAATCAAGCACTCCATTCTCAACATACCGGGGGATCTCCTGAGCCCGCAACAATACTGGATCAATCTCCTCATCGTCAATACGGGGGAAATAAGACCGCGAAGAAACTGTGACCTTAAATCCGGCCTTTTTTAAAATATTAAAAGTAGATTCCTGCAGGCTTCCCTTGGGCAAGCCCAGTTTGATTCTTTTTTTCATTTAGATTCCCCCGCTATTTAGAAATGTGATATCTATTTTATCCGCTTCAGTTTAAA
>JAGYOO010000023.1 GCA_018399295.1 Candidatus Omnitrophota bacterium
GTAATTATCCGCGGCAGAAAACAGGCCGCCACGGGAGCATCGACCAACATACATTCCATGGCATTACAGGTAGACGGACGCTGGACCTTGGCATTAAAGGCTATTTCTTCGGCCATATCCAGATCGGCATTTCGTTCAACAAACGTATGACAGATCCCCTTATAATGTTTTATAACCGGAATCCGCGAAGTCTCTATTACCCGGCGGATCAAAGATTCACCACCGCGGGGAATGATCACGTCAATCAGATCGTCCAGCTTAAGCAAATACTCTACTGCCTGCCGGTCAGGAGTCATTACAAGTTCAACAGCGGCATCCGGAAACCCGGCAACGGACAAGGCTTTTCTAATCGCGTTAAAAATCGCGGTATTCGATTCCAGGGACTCCCGCCCGCCCCGCAGGATAGCGGCATTGCCGGACTTAAGACAAAGTCCGGCGCAGTCACTGGTGACGTTCGGCCTCGACTCATAAATAATTCCCACAACCCCAATCGGAACTCGGGTCTTACCGATGAGCAGCCCATTCGGCCGACGCCACATCCGCATGACCTCCCCGACTGGATCCGGCAGCCCGGCAATGACCCGCAGATCCCCGGCCATTTTCCGGATTCTCCCCTCATCCAGACTCAGCCGGTCGATAAACGCCGCTCCACGACCTTCCTCGCGGGCAATCTCAACGTCCCGGCGGTTGGCATCAATGATCTTTTTGCTGTCGGCTTCGATCTGAGCGGCCATCTCTTGGAGTAATTCGTTTTTCCGCACGGACGAGGCCTGCCGCAAATATCTTGAGGCTGATCTGGTCCGTTCCGCCAGTCTCCTTATTCCATTCTCCAGGGACATACCGATCTCCTTTGCCTACTTTAATACAGCCAGATTATCGCGATGGACAACTTCATCGTATGTCTTGTAACCAAGCAAAGATTCGATCCGGGACGTATTTGATCCCTGGATCTTCACCAATTCCTCGCTCGAATAATTCACTAATCCACGCGCGACCTCATTCCCGTCTTCATCGCAGATCAAGACCAGATCCCCGGACAAAAACTTCCCTTCACAGCTTATAATGCCGCTGGCCAGAAGACTTCTGCCTTTGCTGACCACGGCTTCACGGGCCCCGGCATCCACGATGATTCTGCCACAGCTGCGACAGCCGAAAGCGATCCAACGTTTTTTTCCGGCCATCTTTCCGGTAACGGAAAATCGGGTACCCCGCCCCTTCCCTTGTACAAGTTCAGGAAGGATATTCCGGGTTCTGCCGTTAGCGATAATTACCGGAATCCCGGAATTTACAGCAATGCGCGCCGCCTCCAGTTTTGTGACCATTCCGCCTACAGTCGTATGCCCGGTTGTCTTACCAGCCAGCTCCATCAGCTCCGGCCCGATCCGGTCGACCCGGGGAATCAGAGCGCCCTGACGGTCATAAACTCCGTCAACGTCGGAAAGGATTATGAGCAGTCCGGCGTCGACCAAAGACGCGACCAGCGATGAGAGACGGTCGTTATCTCCGAATCGTATTTCATCCGTAGCCACAGTGTCATTCTCATTAACCACCGGAACGACACCTCGTCCGGTTAAAGCCAGCAGGGTATTGCGGGCATTCAGATACCGGGTCCGGTCGCGCAGGTCCTCGGCAGTAAGGAGAATCTGCGCGGTCACCAGCTTCTTCCGGCGAAACTGCTTTTCGTATTCATGCATAAGCAGATTCTGCCCGATAGCCGCCATGGCCTGCAACTGGGAAAGATCTTTCGGCCGCCGCCGATCCTGCAACACTCCCATGCCGGCGGCAATAGCTCCGGATGAAACCAGCACTACATCCATTGCCGCGTGCCGGAGCCGGCTGATCTGAGAGACCAGCGAACGCAGACGGGATGTATTCAGACTCCCGTTCCCGTCCGTCAGAAAACTTGATCCTACCTTAACTACGATTCGAGAAAAATCAGGCAAATTCCATCCCCCGAAAATATTCTATCAGATCCTCAATACCAAGACCGGAGGTCGCGGAAATCGGAAAAATCCGCTCACGCACGGACCTACGAAAGGAATCCAGCCGTTCGATTGCCCCTTCGATGTCGATCTTATTGAAAACAATAATCCGAGGCTTTTCATCCAATCCTTCACCGTACTCGCTCATCTCCCGGCGCAGGGCCTGATAATCGTCAAGCGGGGTTTCCAGCCAGCCCTGAGAATCAATTACCATAACCAGCATTCGGGTTCGCTCAACATGACGGAGAAAACGGGTCCCCAGACCTTTCCCCTTGTGGGCGTCCTCGATAATCCCCGGGACATCGGCGACGATCAGGTTTCTATCTTTATCAGGATCAGGGATAACTCCCAGAATGGGATTTAGAGTGGTAAAAGGGAAATTAGCCACTCGGGAATGAGCGGCGGAAACTGAGTTCAGGAGTGAGGACTTTCCGGCATTGGGGAAACCAAGCAGTCCGATATCGGCTATTAATTTAAGTTCAAGCTGGATTTCCAGCTCTTCACCTGTGCCTCCTTCAGTGGAGACCCTTTTTTTCGCGTTACCGATTCCGCCCCGTCCGCCCCGCGCGACGATGACTTCCTCTCCCGGCGCTTCCAGATCACGTATTCTGCTTCCTGTAAGGGATTCTCTCAACACTGTACCCGGCGGCACTACAATGTACAGATCAGCGCCATCCCGGCCCCGTTTCTGTTTACTGCTGCCGTTTTTTCCTCTTTCAGCGAGAAAATGCTGTCGAAAGCGAAAATCGATGAGAGTATTGACATTACTGTCAGTCTTTACAATTACGCTACCGCCGTTGCCGCCGTCTCCGCCATCCCTTCGACGATGCCGCATTGGTTTAGCGTAATAGTAACTTTCGCATCCGTTTCCGCCGTCTCCAGCCTTGATCTGGATTCTGGCACGGTCGACAAACATTAGCGTTCAGTTATTCTGCAGTAGCAGCAGCAGTAACACTAACAGTTTTTTCTTTGGGGAAACTGACAGTTCCGTTGACCAATGAATAAAGGGTATAATCCCGGCCGATACCCACATTTTTCCCGGCCTTGAACTTCAGACCGGTCTGCCGGATCAGAATCGCCCCCGCCCGGACCTTTGCTCCACCGAAATGCTTCAGTCCTAATCGTTTAGAATTACTGTCCCGGCCGTTCCGAGAGCTTCCCATCCCTTTTTTATGTGCCATCTTACAGCCTCCGTCTTATTCTTTCTAAGCGTTTATTTTTTCAATCTGAAGCCGGGTCAATCTCTGACGATGCCCGATTTTTTTCTTGGAATCCTTCCGCCGCCGGAAATTGAAAGCAATCACCTTCGAGCCTTTGGTCTGCTCAATAACTCTGGCCTCAACTGTTGCTTTCTCAAGATATGGCTGTCCGACTTTCACATCTTCACCGTCGGCAACCAAGAGTATCCGGTCGAACGTGATTCGGCCCTCGGCATCAGCCTCCAACTTATTTACCTCAATAATATCCTGAAGCGAAACTTTATATTGTCTTCCTCCGGTCTCAACAATGGCAAACACCGATATTCCTCCTTCTGAGTTCATTAATAATATGGCAAACCGAACAAGCTAAAAATTTTATCATAAAAACCTGACTTCTTCAATATTTAAATGTTCGTCTGATAAAACCGTGATCCGGACCCACATCTTTTTCTCCAGGCTGGTAATGGCGTCCCGGTCTTCGTTCAGCAGCCTCATTGCGATAAGCGGATGTACCTTTACTGATAAATCACGCTTCTTGTTAGAGATAAGAAAATTACGGATCTGACGCAGCACCCGGATCGCCAGAGTCTGGGGAGACAAAATCTTTCCGCGTCCGTTACACATCGGACAGACCTGAAAATTAATACTTTCAATGTTCTTTCTGATCCTTTGCCTGGCGATCTGGACAACGCCCAAAGGAGAAAAGGGATAAATATTTACTTTAGCCTTGTCATTCTCCATGGTCTTCTCCAGAACATTCATGATCTTTTTCTGATTTGAGGATTTCTGCATGTCGATAAAGTCGATCATGATGATTCCGGCCAAATCACGCAGGCGAATCTGCCGAGCGATCTCATTGGCAGCCTCAAGATTCGTATAAAAAGCCGTCTCTTCCAGATGGTGTTTGTCCACGAACTTTCCGCTATTGACATCGATCGAGATAAGAGCCTCAGTCGGCTCGATTACAATGTATCCGCCCTTTTTCAGAACAACCTGGCGGGAGAATATCTGTTCAATCTGGCGCTCAATATCGTATTTTTCGAATAACGGTATCTTTTCTCGGTGCAGTTTGAGTCGGCGTTTAAGGTGCGGGGCCAGGGTTTTGATGAAATTCATGACCCGCTTATAATCTTCCCGGCTGTTAAAAATAACGCTGGTAATATCGTCACCGAACATATCCCGGCCGGTGCGGAGGACAAGATCGAATTCTTCATGGATCAGTGCGGGAGGACTGTGCTTAGAGGCCTTGATCTTGATATTCTTCCACAGCCGCAACAGATAACGCAGCTCGCGGCCGAATTCGACCTTACCTTTGGACATTGCCTGCGTTCTGATAATACATCCCATGTCCTTGGGAATCCCGATCTCCTTGAGAATGGAACGCAACCGCGCCCGTTCTTTATCATTGGTGATCTTTTTGGATATGCCGATAGTTTTGCTGTACGGCATGAGTACCAGAAATCTTCCCGGCAGACTGATCTGGCTGGTCAGCCTGCACCCCTTGGTGCTGAACGGTTCCTTGAGAACCTGGACCAGAACCTCCTGCCCCTTCCGCAACAGAGTATCAATACTCGGACGCTTCGCTTTCTGTTGGCCCCTTCCGCTGTTTTCCACCGGTTCCAGCGGAGAATAATCCTCCCCGGGCGTTTCCGACAAGACCTCTTCCACATGGAGAAAACCGTTCTTTTCCAGACCAACGTCGATAAAAGCGGCCTCCATTCCTTTTACTACCTGCGCGACCTTTCCTTTGTAGATGTTTCCCGCCAGATGGGCATGCCCCTGGCGCTCCAAAAAAAATTCTTCCAGCAGTCCGTTTTCCAGGATAGCTACGCGCTTTTCCTGTTCATCAGAACTTATCATTATTGCTTTATCATTCATACCTTACTTCCAATAGTTTAATATTATCCAATAATTGTGAACTCAACCTATCCGCGAACTCTTTGACCGTAACCATCCGGGTTAGATGGAATACAACCTCCATCCGACCCGGCTCCCCCACCTTCAGGGCGCTCCCAAAAGAGACCCGGGGACGGGGATTAAACCCCTGGGTCAGGCAATACGGCAGAGCAGAGCGCCGCAGGGCCCGGTAAATAAACCGCATCAGGTCCAAATGGGAAATGTATCTCAGCGGTCCCTGTTTTTCAAAAACCGCGTGTATCAATATCTTTATTCCGCTTTCCACCCGTCACCTGGAGATTAGCGACTATAAAAACCGGGACCGCAACCGGAAGCGGTTGCGGTCCGCGGCGCGAATCAAAATGGTTTCCGTTTACTTCTTTTTCTTTCGAAAAAAGAAACCTTTTTCTTCTTTCACAGACTCTTCGGTGGATTCAACCGAAGCCTGATCAATCGCCTCAGGCCCTTCAACCCCCTCAGCCGTTTCCGGGAGTTTTGTTTCCACGTCCTCGTTTTCCGGTACTCTATTTATATCATCATCTTCCGGAAATGTAAAATTAAAACTTTCTTCCGCTTCTTTTTCCAAGGCCGGTTCCGACTCAACAGTTACCGGTTCCGCTGCTTCCGGGGTGACTGCGGAACCTTCAGGTTCTTCTTCAACACCCGATATCGCCTCAGATTTTTCCCCCTTAAGCTGAACAAGCTCGGCTTCTTTTTCGGCCTTCTTACGATTATTTTCCTCGACATCCAGAACCCGCTTCACCAGCTTCTGCTCCGCCGCGTTGTCCACTATATGCGGCGTGATGAAGATCATCAGGTCCTTCTTTTCAATGGTCTCGGATTTATGCGTAAACAAGAGCCCCAGCAGAGGTATGCTTCCCAGAATCGGAACCTTACTCCGGGTAATAACCTTTTTGTCCTTAAGCAATCCCCCGATTACCAGGGTATGCCCGTCCTTGATCATCACGGTCGCGTCAGCGGTCTGCGTCGACAGAACAGGAACCCTTGCCCCCTGGAAGTCGATTTCTTCCTGCTTGTCACTGATCTCCGGATGCAACTTTAAGGTCACGTAGCCGTCCTTATTAATAGTCGGCGTAACTTCAAGCAATACCCCGTAACTCTTGTATTCCCAGCCGGTAATTACGAACCGGTCGGTTTCTTCGTTATAGGAATACTGCGCGATCGGCCAATCAGTGCCCACATGGATCTTAGCGGGCTGATTGTCCATGGTCGTTATCCGCGGATTGGAAAGAATATTCGTATCAGTCTTCGTCACGATAGCCTCCAGCAGAACGGAAAAGGAGGAAGCGTCAAGCACGCCGAACGTAAAGTCCGCGGTCGTGGCCAGAGGAAAGGCAGGATTGATGATCGAATGAAACGAATCTGTCGCATCTCCCAGCGGAAGGAATTTACTTCCGGTATCACCATAACCTTTGTCAGTACCCCAGGGAAACGTGGTCGGACGGCTGGACCCACTCGCATAAGCCGAGGTATTCCATTTAATCCCCAGATCCTCCCCGTTGGACAGAGAGGTCTCGATTATTCTGGCCTCAATCGTTACCTGCGGCGTAATCGCGTCGAGCCGTTCGATTATTTTCTGCATCCGGTAAATATTAGTCGGCACGTCGGTAACGATGACCATGTTCGCGCGCGGGTCAAACCGAACCTTGCCACGCTCGGACTTCATCTCAGTTATGGAGGCGGTTACCTGTTCCGCCTTGGCGTAATTCAGAGTAAACACCTCAGTTGAGAGCTCCTCCATACCCTGCTTTTCCTGTGTAGTGACGCGGATAATATTCCCCTCGCGTTCGTAGGCAAACCCGTAGGTCCGGGAGATGACATCCAGGACCTTTTCCCAAGGCACGTCACTGATCTGAACCGTTACCAGGCCTTTTACATCCGGATCGGCCACGATACTGACGTTGCCTTTCATGGCCAGCACCCGGAGAACGTCGGATATATCGGCATCTTTAAACTCAACACTGATATTCCCGGCCTCATTTTCCTCTACCTGCAGCTCATTCAGACCATTAGCCGCGAGAAAAGTCGAAACCGCCAGCAGCATTACCAGCAAGCCTCCCGCCAGCTTGAATCTGAACCAGAACACCTTGTTTTTAAAATCCATTTTCTCCCCCCCCTTTTTTTCGAAGCTCTATCTTCAGTGTCTTTCCATCCTTGTTTAACACTACGCTGTCCCGATTAATTCTCAACACCTCCAGTCCGTACACCGCCTCTTGCTCCCGCACCGGTTTGCCGTTGATAATGGCCAGAGATCGTCCGGAGGGATCCCAGATAACCCCCTCCAGAACAATACTGTCAGTATCAAAGCCGGCCTTGGCCCCGGGGAGAATGCGCCCGTCCCTGGTGACAAGTTCTTCTAACGGATCACGCCGGCCCTTACCATCATACTTAAAACCAGTGCCGTATGCCATAGGTGGCGCTGACAGCACGAATATTGTCAACAGCAGGATATTAACGAACCATCTGTTCATAGATTCCTTCTTTCAGACAAAAAGCGGTGACGTTAAGAAGAACGTGATGCCGCTCCGAATCAACCTCGCTTTTCTGCAGTTTTATCCCCGTAACCTTCATCAATCTGTCAGCTGACTCCAGATTGCTCACAAACCGTCCCAGCTGATGATACCCGCAATAGGCATCAACCATTATCGATATTTTTACATGAGTCTGGTCCGGGGAATCCACAGCGCGCCGGGGCTCAATAGCAACGATTTTGATATCCTGTTCTCTCCCCACCCGGGAGACATCCTCAAGAAACAGGGGAAATTCCTCCTGGCCGGGCACGGAACGCAGGTTGCTGCGGTAGGCATTAAGCAGCTGATCGCGCTCCTGTTCAAGGCTGGAAAAATTAAGCATCCCCTCCTCTACATCAATCAGAGTCTTCTTTTTTTCTCCGACTCTGGCAGATGAAGCCACTACTCCGCCAATCTGCGGCACGGTCACTAAAAGCAGGATTATCGCGCCCGCAGACAGCAAGACACGATAAAGCAGTTCCCGATTATTCAGGATGCGGTCGCGCAGTTCTTTCAAATAGATACCGTTCAAGGCTGGTTCTCCCCGTCTTTAAATAAACAGACTAAAGTAAAATCCATCACCTCTACCGGGCCGATTTTCCTCCGGAGAACCGACTCTAATTCGATATTCCTGAATTCGGCAAAAAAACGTTTATCCGCTTTTAATCCCCGGATAAGCTCGGTGATTACCGCCATCTCTTCATGCGTAACAGAAACCGCTGTCCCGTGCATGATCAGCCGTCGCGTTCCTCCGGTCTTGTTTCCCGCCCCAACAGTAATATTGGTTTTATCATCCAGCATGATCTGACGGAACCATATCCCCGGCACCAGAAGATCACTGAGCAGATTAAGCTTTTCCGACCAGAAAAATTCTCGTTGGGCCAGCCCGTCAAAAAAAGAATTACCCTGCTTAAGCTGACTAATCTCGGTCCGGAGACTGGAAAGGCGGCTCTGTTCCTGCTGAAGCTGCCCCAGCCTGTTAGTCAGAATCCTGTCCTGCACCACACGGGTCAGGCTGAGAGCCGAGAATATAATAAACAGGAAAAGTAGCAACGCGTTAACTCCCAGCAGGATCTGATTTATCGGCAGGTCAGAACCGGGATTTGTGTTTTTCGGCCGATATTCTTCCGGTAGCAGGTTTATCCTTACCATCAGCTTTCCCTCAATGCCAGTCCCGCAGCCACGGTGAACAGGGGTCCGACTTTGGCCAACTCTTCAATCTTTAATTCTTCGGAAACGACAAGCGACTGCAGAGGATTCCAGATCTCAACATCCAGCCCGAGAATACTGTTAAGGACCTTATCAACCCCTTTAAATTTCGCCGTCCCGCCTGTAAGATATATTTTCTGTACCGGCCCCTGCATCTGGCCTTCACAATAATTAATGGAAAGCTGGATCTCCCGGCACAGCGAATCAAGAACGGGTTTTACCGCGGTTATCAACTCTCCGTAACGATCTCCCGGATTTTGTTTGAATTCCTCCGCCTCGGATGCCGGCAGATCAAACACGTCCCTGATAACCTTATTCAGCGCGTTCCCTCCCATGGAGATATCCCGGTTGAAAAACGGCATCCCGTCCCGAAGCATGGTGGAACTGGTAATGTCGGAACCGACATCCAGAACCGCAACCGTCCCCGTCTCCTGACGGGAGAGCAGGTTAAAGGAATTAAGAACCGCGAAGCTGTCGACATCGATGATATTCGGAATCAGGCCGACATCACGCAGAAGCGATATCCGTTCTTCGATAACTTCCTTTCGCGCGGCGACCATAAGCACCGGCATGTTTTTTCCCGACTTATCCGCTGTTTCAAGAGTCTGAAAATCGTAATTGACATCCTCCGGGCTGAACGGGATATACTTGCCGATCCCCAGTTTTAATGCCTTGCGCAGCTCTTCCCTGGTCATCTTCGGCATTTGAACGTACCGGACGATAACCGCCTGGCCGCTGATTGAGGTATTCACCCGCATCCCGGATATTCCCGCTTCCGAAAGAATGCTTTTGATGATCTTACGCGGATCAGCATTGGAAGTCAACGGCGCCAGACGATAAAAGTCAAGCCGGGGAACTGACGCGGATGGTTCCCGGACAAGCCGGATTATCTTTATACTGGAACTGCCGATATCCAGCCCGAGAAACTCGCGCGGTTTCCGTTTAATAAATCTGTCCGCAATATTAAATTGCATTACAAATCCCCGCCTCTATTTTCATTTCCGGTTAAACCTCTCTCCACGAGATGATCTGAAGGATCGAACTCGGATTTATTATAGTCCGGATCGCGTCCATGTACTCTTTATGATACTCAACAAATATGGAGCCATTCAGCCGCACCCCATCACCGCCGCTCCACACACCGCCGAGGACATTCAGACCATTCCCGCCGCCATTAACCCGAAACTGACCAGTGGTGTACACACATCCGTCGATCTCTCCGCTTCCGTTAATTACGGTTTCTGATGTTTCATCCGGATCAGAAATAACGTCACCGACTACCAGCATAAACCCACCGATGTCGATGTTCCCGTTAAGCACGAGGTCTGTTTCAACGTATACAACATTCGGCATCCAGTTCAACGGATCAGGATCGGAAGTATCGTACCAGAAATCCTCAGGCAGTCTGCTTCCGGAGGCAATCTCTTCCGCGGTGTAAATATTATCCGAGCCATCGGCCTTTATCTGGGTCGCGGCAATCTGGCGCATGCCTTCAAAATCAAGTTTAATCAGCGGGCTTATATCCGGATCGGGAAAAGTCTCCCCCGTGAATAATACCGGATCAAGCGTACTGGGAACCATCGATCCCCCGTACCGGATGTTACCATCGATCGTATAGGCTTTCCCAGTGATCCGAACATTTCCGGCGCTGTAAATCGCGTTCTCCCAGAAATTATCCGGCAGGTCCCGCTTGGCCACATACACTTCCAAGCTACGGGTGATCACCGGCTGAGCCTCATCCGGAGAGAACCCCTGACATTCGATCTTCCATTTCCGAAAAGGATCCACGGTCAGTATCCGATAGGAATACTCTCCCTGTTTTTCTCCGGCAACAGAGTTCAGGACCGCGTTACTGACACCAGCCGTGATACCGGGTAATCCGGCAATCGCCCGGTCTACGCCCGCCTCGGCACAGTAAAAGGACCGAACCAGATGACGATGACGTTCACCGGCCCGTGCATCCCAAAAGGCCTTATAAAAAAACATCCCGGAAAATACAAACAGAACACTGACGATAAGATAAGTCGTCAACAGGAGAATTCCCTTTTCATTCTTTATCATCGC
>JAGYOO010000230.1 GCA_018399295.1 Candidatus Omnitrophota bacterium
CAGAATCCAGAGCAAGGCCGGGCGTAGCCGGAAAGAGCCCGGCACCATTATCCGGCGCAGACCGAAAACCGCGGCGATAAACAATATTGGGATCAGTTCAATGGTGTAATGATAATAGATGGAATACTCCATCGGACGACCCGACAAAAAGTGCTGCAGGATCGACGGAATGATCACGAGACTCATCGGACTCAACAGAGGAAGGAACCCCAGCGGCATAAACAGCTGAGCCAGAAACCGGATCTTTTCCGGCTGCACCAGAATGCCGATAATGGCCCCCGGATGTCGAAGCAATGACCACAATATCTCCCGCGGCCCTGCTCCCAAATGTCCGTACAGCAACCAGAAATCTATCTTCCCTTCATTAAAAGCCGGAATCAGCCAGCCGACAGTAAACGTGAACCATATTAAAGAGGTGACAACTGCCGTAATGCCCCAGACGGGTTCCTTTTTTCGAAAGAACAAGGCAAAAATTCCGAACGGCAACACGATCAGTGGCAGGCTCTCCTGACATAAAAGAGTCAGTCCGAGAAAAACAATATAGGGTATGAACCATCCTCGCAAAAATGACAGGGCCATGAATCCGATAAACGCGGCGGCAAAAACAGTAGCATGAAACTCGAACAGATTGACATAATGCAGCGGCGGATACAGGAAATACACCAGAGAAAGTGTAATCGCTCCTGCCTCTCCCAGTTCATCTCGGGCAATCAGAAAAATCGGCACAGCCACTAACGAGATAAACAGGGCTTGGAGAAAAATCAGCGTCAAGGGTGAGGCAGAAATCCGGTAGAATGGCGCGAACAGGATCAGGATCAGGTGAGCATGATGTCCGATAAAGTTCACTCCCAGGATGGAACTCTGAAAAGAACCCTGGGACAGGTTCCAGACAATCTGACTGTACGCGGCCAGATCCATGTCAGCATAGGCAAAACTGCGGAATCGCTGGTAGCCGGACCAAAAGAAAAAAACCGTAAAGGCAACCATTAGCAAAAGCATTGCCCCTGGACCCCAACTCCGTTTTAAACCCCTGATATCCATATCCATACCTGAATTTTTTATATCATATCATAAGCCAATGAACAAGGAAAAAGCGGGAAGGCTGTTAAGCGAATCCAGCGTAACTTAGATATTTTTCAAAGGCTTATCTTTAAATACCGGCAGTTTTTCTTCAATAAGCCGTTCATTTTCATCATACATTCCCTCTTCTATTTTCGCCAGATAAGACAGATACTTTTCCATGTGCTTAAGCACTGGAAAAGTCCCTTTTCGGTAGAAACATCTACAGCTAAATGCCTTAAATTGACCGCGGACAAAACAAGACAGTAGGGACCGAAAAGAAAAAAACTCACGATAGCTGTCAATTACAGCCTTTTGCAAAGTCGTCGGTTTCATGTTCATGGGAAACACCGAAACGTAACAACCGTTAAAGTAAGCGATGTTCCTGACTAAGATCCTTGAATTCGGTACATGTTCGGCATAACGATCGGTGTTATTCAAGGTAGAAATAAACAGGACTATGTGGGAAAAGGCATATTTATTAGACTGACGGATGATATCTTTTATCGAAGCTTTCGTCTCGTTGTCTGAACCAACGACAAAAGAACCCAGGATTTCAATCCCTTGCTTTTTGATTGATTTTATACTCTCGATCATCTCCCTGCTGGTCTGTTTTTTATTAAAATCCTTTAGTATCCTGTCATCAAAGGACTCCAGTCCCAGCACCAGCATCCTTACCCCCGCCTTCTTCGCCAGCTTAAGCAGAGACGTATCTTTTGCCACATGGATCGTCGCGTAAGCCGTAAAGCTTGCTTTTATGCGCTCTCGCACTATCCGCTGCAGCAGTTGCCGAGTCTTTTCTCTATCGCCAAAAAAATCATTATCAACGAACAGGAAGGACCTACTGTATTTCAGTTTATCTTTGATATCAGCGATAGTGCTGTCAATGCTTCTTGTCCTGTAACCCGGGCCAAACATCTCTCTTACAACACAGAATTTGCAGTTAAAATGACAGCCCCGGGAGAACTGGATAAAGTTTATCAGACTTTTCCTCCCGGCGACAACACCTTGATATCCTTGAATTAAAGTGTAATCAGGAATGATATCCAGGCAGCTTACCGGTTTTTTATCGAAATTATTGATAATTCGACCGTTTCTTTTAATAGAAATTCCGGCAAGGTCATCCACGTCTCGATCAGCCTTAAGCCTCTCCAACAGTTCGACTACAGTCTCGTCTCCCTCGCCATGGACAATATAATCAAAATATTCCAACACCGGAGTAACGTAATATGACGAAGCGGTGCCGCCGATGATCAAAGGGATCTTCTTCTTCCCTCTGATTTTATCCGCCCATTCAAACGCCCGGTTTAAGCCAGCAAAAACAGAATAAAAACAAACAACATCTGAATCCAATATCCTCTCCCAGGAAGGCGGCTGGACATTTTCAACATAAATTTTTACATCATATCCCTTATTCTGAAGGATGGTTCCGATAATAATGAACCCGTGACGCGGCATGACATGCGCCTGAGTAAAATAGTCCGGCAGTGGCGGGTCAGTTTGAATAAGCGTGATCTTTTTAATTTTCATTCTTAGGGGTAAAAATTACCTTAGAGACTTTACTGTAAAATTCGGCAACAGCTTTTTATTTGTAAGCAATAAATTCAGAAGTTGGAAAGAAACATGCGGGGTATAATTCAGATTTTGGTAGCCCCAACGGGATTCGAACCCGTGTTTGATGGCTGAGAACCACCTGTCCTGGACCAGGCTAGACGATGGGGCCATAATCACAAAAACACAAAATTAATCACTAAGTCGTTCCTTAGCAAAAGTGCAAAAAAAATGCTGCAAACAAAACCCTCAAAATCTATTTACTACACGTTTTATTCCTAATTTGGGTTCTCCAAAATTCAGAATTATTCCTAATCGTTTATCTAACGTTTTAAGATACGATAAGATTTGTGCTATTTGAATCTCACCTATTTTTTCGGTTCTTTTTATCTCTAAGATAAGTTCATCTTCTATTAAAAAATCTATCCTCTGCTTTCCGATAAGTTCTTTTTTATACTTAACT
>JAGYOO010000231.1 GCA_018399295.1 Candidatus Omnitrophota bacterium
CGGGTGCAGACAGCGGCTGAAGCGGTTTAAGAATCTGATGCTGGGTGGCCGGACCGCGTTGTTCTGGTACAATAATATGGACGATTCTATTGAAAACGGACTTGGGTTGGCGGACGCGATTTTGGCGGGCCAGGGATAATGTATGCGAACGCGTAATCTTATTAATACGGCAGTCAAAGCTCTTGACGCGAAGTTTTTCAAGAGAAAACATCCTCTGAACGTCATGCTTTCAGTAACCGATCGCTGTAATTCCCACTGTGCGTATTGTAATATTCCGAGCCGAGGTAAGCCGGAACTTGATACTCCCCGGATCCTTTCGCTTATTGATCAGATCAGCGATGCCGGATGCGAGCGGTTGGGCATCTGGGGCGGTGAGCCGCTGCTCCGAAATGACCTGGAAGAAATAGTCGATCGCGCCCGGGAGCGGAAACTTTTCCTTACTCTGGATTCTAACGGCCGGCTGGTTCCGGAAAAGATGAACATTGTGGAGAAGCTTGACCATCTGATAGTCGCGCTGGACGGTTCGGAGCCGGTTCACGACGCGTTGCGGGGGAAGGGAAGTTTTCAAGGGGCGATGCAAGCAATTGATTCAGTCCGGGGAAAGGTGCCGGTGTGGACGATAACGGTTTTAACCGTGCGCAACCTCAAGGAGATTGATTTTATTCTGTCCCTGGCAAAACGGAAAAATTTTTTTACTACCTTTCAACTGCCTCATCACAATGAGTTTCTCAGCCGCAATCACTCTCAGCTGCTCGCGTCAAAGAAGGAGTATCAGACTGCGATCAGACTGCTGATGAGGGCGAAGGCCAAGGGGGCATTTGTCGCTTCCAGTTCGGCCTATTTTAATCATCTTCTGAACTGGACGGATTATTCCCGCCCCCGGTCAGAAGCAAAGAACGGTGTTGCCTGTCTGGCCGGCAGACTTTACGCAAATATTGATACCGATGGGATGCTTTATCCTTGTTCACTGCTGATAGACAAGATCCCGGGAATAGACTGTTTTGGGCCGGGGGGCTTTGCGAGTGCTTTTCAGAACCTGAAGGATATTCCCTGCGGTTCGTGTATTGCCTCCTGTTACAATGAATATAACCGTCTGTATTCGTTCAGCCCCGGAACCGTTGTGGAATGGCTCAAGGCAATGAATCGGACCAGAAGGGGACTATGCGAACAAAGATCCTGAGAAATACGGTAAGTGTCTGCCCTGAATGCTTTCGTTCGATACCCGCCCGGGTAAGTCAACGGCAGGGAAAAGTCTGGCTGGAAAAGACGTGTCCAGAGCATGGAGACTTTGAGCTGCTTTTGTCAAACCACGGTTCCTGTTTCAGTGAGCTTAGCGAGTTTTACTTTTCCGTGATAGACAGAACAAATCCGCAGCGTGATTATATCGTCCATCTGACTAACCGATGTAACCTCGACTGCCCGATCTGCCTGGCTGACGCCAACTGCCGTCAGCTTCAGGACTATCCCCTGACCGATCTTAAACTGTTTTTGAAAGGTAAACGGGGATATAAGATCGATTTGATGGGGGCCGAACCGACAGTAAGAGACGATCTGGCTGAAATCATCCATGCCGTAAAAAACAGTGGCAATATCCCGGCCCTGCATTCAAACGGACTGGCGCTGGCTGATCTTGATTATCTCAAGAAGCTGAAACAGGCCGGTCTGAAAGAGGTCCATCTTCAGTTTGACGGTTTTGACGATAAAGTCTATGAAACGATCCGCGGGAAAAAGCTGCTGGCAGTAAAGCTGCGGACCCTGGAAAACCTTGATCGGCTGAACCTTGCTACGAATCTGGTAGTTACCGTGGTTAGGGGCGTGAATGAACAGGAGATGGGGCCGGTGCTGGAATACGGGATGGGGCACGACTTTGTTAAAGAGGTTTTTTTTCTGGGATGTCGGTTTCTCGGCAAGGCGCGGGAACTTCAGTTTTCTTCCTGCATGATGCCGGATGAACTGATCGATATAATCTCCGAACAGACAAAAGGGGCGGTCTCCCGGGAGGATGTAAAGGTATTCCAAAAGCTTTATTTTGCTCTGCTCAGTGTTTTTTCTATCCGCAAGTGCTTTTATATCCAGCATTATCTTGTGTTCCGTCAGAAGGAAAGAATATGTCCGATCAGTGATTTGATTGACTTTACCCGTTTGGAGACGATTCTTGATGACTACCGGGACCAAAGGAAGGCAGGAAAGGCCTTTGCCTCTGTCCGTCTGCTGCTGGCGTTGACCGGGCTGCTGCTGTGGGCCGGACCGGCTTTGTTTCGGGAATTTTTCGCTTACGGGATTCCGTTTGTCCGGGGATTTGATCTCTCCCGCTTACCGGCCCGAAGTATCTTGATCGGGTTTATCAGCGCTTGTGATCCCTATTCCTATGATGAAGAGATTGCCAGAAACTGCGGTAAGGGGGCGGTTTCCCGGGAGACCGGGGTGCAGGACTCCGGGGCCCTGGATAATGTCATTCGGGACAAACTGTTCCGCGGGTTCCGATGATGAAGATACTTGCTCCGGTGAATGCCCCGGAAGAGGTGATCCCGGTTGTCCTGGCTGGGGCGGATGAGATCTATTGCGGGATTACCCCGCCGGATTGGGCTGGCGATTTTTCCAATGTCGCGGGGATGAACCGGAGAGAGTGGAGCAGTGCTAATCTGCGGGACCTGTCCGCTTTGCGGGAAACTGTAAAGGCAGCCCACGCGCGAGAGGTAAGGGTCTTTCTCGCGCTGAACGGATTATATACCCAGGGGCAGTATCCGCTGCTTAAGAGGTTGATCGGCCCGTTGATCGAAACAAAAGTCGATGCCTTTATCGTTGCTGATCCAGGTCTGCTGATGCTTTTAAAAAAAGAGCAGCCGGATGCGGAGATCCACATCAGCACCGGAGCCACGGTGTTCAACAGTGAAGCCGTCCGGTTTTTTCAGGAAACGGGAGCAAAGAGAATTGTCCTGCCCCGCCACCTTCAACCGGAAGAGATGGCTGAGATCATCAGCAGATGTCCGGAGATGGAGTTCGAGGTATTTATTTTAAACAGCGGCTGCCGGAATATCGACGGATTCTGTACTT
>JAGYOO010000232.1 GCA_018399295.1 Candidatus Omnitrophota bacterium
TACCCTACGTCCGTTATCCTTTCCAGCATCCTTCTAACCACCGCCGGATTATCATAACCGAACTGCCGGATCTGGTTAAACGCCGTTTCCACGTAATCAGAAAAGGTAATCGGGTCGATTATCAGGCGGATGACTCCTTTAAAGTCCGGAAGACAGGCCGGCATCTCCACTTCGGAAAACTCCCGCAGCGAGGCGGCGAGTTTATCAATACAGGTCAGAGCGGTAAAGGTATCGTTCCGGCTGGATGACAAGGCCCGGATCGCGATCTCCACAAGCTGCTTTATGATAAACTCCAGGTCCTGCTCCGGCGTGCGAACCTCGTCCAGGACAAAGTCGTTCCGAACATCTTCAGCAAACTCCGGCTTTGGTTCGGCTTCTGTCATTATCTGCACCAGTGTCTTATGCGGAAACAAAAATTCGCCCACCCGGCACTCAAGCCTGAACACCCCGTCCGCCTCTTCCGCCTTTTTTAACAGTGCCTGCAGATCGATTACCTGCACATACCCGCTCTTGCCGGCAGTAATCGCGAACCCGTGTTTTTCTTCCGGACCCGGCCGGTTCAGCTGTTCTTCGCAAGACCGCGCTTTAAACTTACTCTTTAATCCGGCGGTCCTGCGGATTGCCTGTCTCAGGTCCTGGTCGACCCGATTTACCATCTGATCAGCTTCGATCAGCAGCGAGACATGATGGATATAGAAAATCAGCAGCCCCAGATCAATAAGGGCGAGCAGGATCGACACGGCTACGGAAATACTGGGCACAAAGGCATCATCGTTCTCACCATAGACTGTCCGCAGTACCAGCAGACAAAAGATAAACGTCGCGGTAAACGCCCCTAACAGGATCTGGGTCAGCGTGTCTTTGCGGAAATTCTGCAGCAGACGGGGCCCGAGCTGGGAAGAAGCAAGCGTCAGGATAAGCATGGTTATAGAGAACACCACGCCGGCGACGGTTATCATCGAGGTGGCGATAGTCGACAGCACCGCGCGCGCGCCGTCGGCTCCCCCCCGGTAAAATACCCAGCGCCAGCCGTGCAGCCTGCCCAGCTCCGGCCAGGTCTCATCGATCAGTACCGTCCCCAAAGACAGAACAATCGCCAGAAACACCATCACGGCCGGAAGGAACCAGAATCCGCTCCGGATACTTCTCCAGGCATTTATCCCTTTTAACGGTGAAACCTTTTTTTCTTTCATCACTTTACTCCGGCTATCATCCTAACTGAAACAGCCAAAGTTGTATTAGACGGGCTTCGCCTTGCTTCTTACCGGTTTCCTGAAAAAATAACCGAAGAAGTATTCAGAGACAAAAAAAGCACGGATCAAAAAATTAAAAGTAATAAGAGATTCAGGAACGATCAATGAGACTGATCGCGTTGGTGGGACAGAATGAACGGCAGATACCGCAGCCATAGCATTTTTTTTGGTCAATAACCGCCGTCTTGCGCGGACGCGCGAAGGTAATCGCCTTGAACTGGCAAACCTCCAGACACTTCCCGCAGCCGATACATTTTTCCGGATCTACGATAGCGATATATTCTCCCGGAAACATCATCGGAATCGAATGACGAACATTGAGCCGCATAGCGAGACAGCCAGCAATATCACAATTGCAAATAGCACCGATAAACGGAGTGTTCAAAGTCCAGACCGTATGACACAGCCCTTCACGCTCATGGGAACGAAACGCCTCAAGCGCCGCCTCCCTTCCCAACACCTCCAGCCCGGCCGCATCCGGCCCCCGGAGAAACCCCGCGTTTGAGCGCAGCAGAAACCTTCCCATCCGGCCGCCGTTTGGAGACAAGCTTACGGCATAACAACAGCGTTTCTCCTCGCCACTGGAGGCGTACCGGCATATACAGGTAATCCGGACCACGGAATTCACGAATTCAAATATCTTTTCAATATCCTCGATCGGCACCACCTGACCGTAGTGCGTCTCTTTTAGCTTTTGAGTAAAGATACCGCCGAACATTCTCTTAAGAAACAAGGGGATTTTGTCCAGACGCTCAATTGTCTTCGCGCTCTTCTCTAATCCCTTGGCATTGGAGATGAACCGCCGGATGTAGGCGGAGCGTCTCGTATCATCCAGAAGCTCTTCTGAATAATTCTTCGCCTGCAGATACCATTTTTTCCCCTCACCGTGCTTAACGCAAAACTCACACATACTTACCTTCCTGAAGATCGACTCCTGTTAATTTTTCTATGATTTTACCACAGGAAGGCCTGATTCTAAGGACAGAAGGTTACTATTTTTTGCGGTAAATCCTAAACAGCCCCTTCCAGGGCAATTACCGATTGTACCGTTTCTTTTAAAAACATGGTCTCGCTTATCCTATGAAATAATGGTGCGGGAATTCTCTTTTTAGCAAGCTCGCCGACTTCTTCGGATAAAACAGAAATCCTGCGGCCCTGATATATATTCGCGATCCTGCTATCTTTTGAGATTATCCCCTGGGAACTTTTCCATTCCTGAAACAAATCGGTCCCAAGAAAGCCGGCCTGAATATAAAGTGGGTTAGAGTTAAGGCTGAAATCAACTACAAAATTTTCCGTCTCCAGCCAGAAATGGTCCCCGGTGGTAACCATCGACGCCTCCAGTCCGGACGCGAACAAGGCCGGGATGAACCAGATACTGCGGGAAAAGCAAAGACCGGAATAATCCTCGGCCAAAAACCGGATATTCTCTAAAATCGCCCGTTCTTGAGCAGCCGGGTCTTCATTTACCGGTTCAACCGACACCTGTTTTTCTTTTACTTCAACCCCGGAAGGTTCTGTCGTCTCCTCTGCCTCGGCTGCCGCCGTCGAATACTCTTCCGGCAAGACCGTTGAACTGCTCATATAAGCTGTTGATATCTTCTTTACTGATGAAAAACCAATCATCGCCATCGCGGTCAGCAGAAGCGGATAACTCAGAACATAAAAAAAATCAGCAAGCGTAGCCAAAACCGGTTCCGGATTGTGAAACTGCATAAACAGGTAAGAATGGGCCGGAATAAAATCCGGTACCGGGCGCAGGGT
>JAGYOO010000233.1 GCA_018399295.1 Candidatus Omnitrophota bacterium
CATGCCTGCCGGCAGGCAGGAAGCGAGCGTGCTAAGCGCAGCGTCAGCGTGCTAAGCGCCGCGTTAGCGAGCGCTTTTCTCGTCCTGATAGCAACTTCCGCCCTGGCCGGCGAGCTCGACATTCGAGTCGAAGGCGGAGCTGTCTGGTTCAGCCGAAACGATGTGCGGATTCCCGGCGATACCGGCACCAAGTTCGACATGCTGGATCTGACCGGCAAGGGGCCGGATCCGTATTTTCGCTTCTACGCCACATATGACTTCAACGATAAGCACGCCCTGCGCCTCACTCTCGCGCCCCTGGAAGTCGACGGGACAGGAACGCTGAGTAAAGATGTCATATTCAGGGACGACGTGTTTCTTGCCAATACCCCTGCAAAGGGAACCTACAAATTCAACACCTACCGCCTGACCTACCGATGGATGTTTCACGATCAAGAGCGCTGGCGCTGGGGCATCGGGCCTGCCTTACTCGTTCGTGACGCGGAGATCACCCTGGAGCAGGGAGCTAAGAGGCAATCCAAAGAAGATCTCGGTCTGGTTCCTCTCCTGCATCTGTACGGCGAATACCGTTTAAATGATCAGTCTTTCGTCATTCTGGACGTGGAGGGAGCGGGGGCACCCATGGGACGTGCCATTGATGCGGCCCTCATGGTCCAGTATGAGTTCGATTCCGGATGGTACGCGGCCACAGGCTACCGGACGCTCGAGGGCGGCGCGGACAACGACGAAGTCTACACCTTCGCCTGGCTGCATTACGCCCAGGCTGCGGTAGGATATCGGTTCTGAGCGAAAAGCGCTCAGGCTGGATGCTCTTTAGGGGATGAAAACCGTCCCTATCCGCAGTGTTTTCCTAGTAACCTGCCTGCCCATACGGAACGTTGACTTGTAGCCATGGCTGGAGGTACAATAAATCAAGTTGTTTTAAGGGGTTATAGTTGGCTTTTTCCTGCACAGATGATTGCGAATTTCGGTTCTTAACTTAATTTTAATAATGAAAAGTAAAATTTTAGCGGTGCCGGTGATTTAGCCACGAACAAGAGTTCGTGGCTTTTTAATAATAGAGAAAAAGACATGCTTGCAATAAATACGCCAATGGCGTATACTTGAATCAGGAGAAATCCTAATGGTGATAATTGAAACACCGATTTTCACAAAAAGAGTTAAGGCTTTTTTCCCGGATGACGAGTATAGGAAGTTGCAATGGGCGTTAGTGGTAAATCCGGAAGCGGGAGTGGTCATCCCGGATTGTAAGGGGTTAAGAAAGCTAAGATGGGCTTTGCCTGGTAAGGGCAAAAGAGGAGGAGTAAGAGTAATTTATTACTGGTATTCTCAGGACGACAAAATTTACATGTTGTATCCGTATAAGAAATCAGAGCAGGAAGATTTAACCAAAGATCAACTTAAAATCTTGAAAGAATACGTAAAGGATGGTGTGTTATGAAAAATAAAGATTTTAATGAGTTGTTAGCAAGCATTGAACAGGCAAGAAAGATAGAAGCTGGCAAATTGAAACCGGGCAAAGTAAGCAAGTTCAATCCGATAGTTGTTAAGAAAATCCGTCATAAATTGCATAAAACCCAGACTGAATTTGCGCATTTAATCGGAGTAAGTGTTGATACTTTGCAAAATTGGGAGCAGGGAAGAAGAAGGCCGGAAGGCCCCGCCCTGGCCCTGTTGAAAGTAGCTGAAGCAAACCCGGAAGCGGTTATCAAAGCCTTGCACTCCTGAGTCTGCTTTATTTAAAAATTAAAATCCTACTCTAAACAACCTACGCGGTTGTTTGAGGGTTACCTCCTGATTAGGGACGACGGGTGTTTATCTGCTTTCTTTGCTATGCCATACGGAGAAGAAACGCATGACTGGAAAAGCCTGCCCCAAAGGCGACCATCAGGCACCAGTCGTTTTTTTCAATCCCCGCGTTCAAAAGCTCGTCCAGAACGAACCAGACCGTGGGTGAGGACATGTTCCCGTATTCGGAAAGTACCTTCCGCGTGGCTTGCAGTTGTTTTTCCGAAAGCCCTGTTTCCTGTTTGACGGCATTTATTATCTTTTCTCCGCCGCTGTGTAGGGCCCAGTGTTTTATGTCTTCGATTTTTAAGGCATGCGGCGCAAGAACGTTTTTTATGGTTTGCGCTACTGGATTCTTGATAAGCTGCGGCAGTTTCATGGACAGCTGGTTGTGGAGCTGTCCGTTTTTATGGACATAACGGATCGCTTCCCGGAACTCCGGCGCATGGCAGCTTGCGGAATTGATCAGTTCAAGTCCCTGCGGCCGGTCCCAGAGAATCGCCGCGGAGGCGCCGTCGGCGAAAATGGCATTGGAAACAAGCAGGGACGGATCGTCGCCGGCCTGAAATGTGGCGGTGCAGATTTCCACGGAAACGCTGGCGAAGATCCCGCCGGAAGAATTGTTCACAAAGGCTTGGGTGACTTCTAAATTGGGAATCGCGCCGCCGCAGCCGCTGCCGACAAGATCATAAACTTTAATGTCATTCCGCAGGCCTAATTTCTCGATAAGGTAAGTAGAGATGCCGGGGCAGAGATAACCGGTGCAGGTGTTTACTACTAAGCCGGAAAGCATTTCTTTTGCAAGCCCGGCTTTTTCCAGCGCTTGATTCAGCGCCCGCGCGGAAAGTTCTATCGACCAATCCGTGAATTGCCTGATCCGGCCATCGATGTCTTCATTAAGGAACGCTTCCGGGTCTTTGAAGGCGAAATGTCTTTTTCGGATGCTCGGATGGGAAAGAAGCTTTTCGGTCAGCTTCAGACTTTCCGGCTTCAACCTGCCCGCGTAGTGCTGGAGAAGATATCTTCCTGATCCAGCCTGGTCCAGGGAAAAGGGTGGCGCTGCCGTGGCGATTGACGCGATAAAAGTTCTTTTCATTTTCTTTCTTATGATCAAGCATCCATTCCCAGCAAGCGGAGCCCGCGCCGGATATAACGGGTGTATCTCCAGAGCGGCGGCTGGACCCCTAAGCCGGAAGCGAGACGGTTCAGCGGCAGTAAAAAAGGAAAAC
>JAGYOO010000234.1 GCA_018399295.1 Candidatus Omnitrophota bacterium
GCTCAATCGCAAACTTTCTTGGAAAAAGGGAGAAAAAAAAGCAGAAAAAAACAAAATGAAGTAGTAGATAATCTCTTAAAGTTCACTTAAGCAATTCCTTTTGCCGATTCAAATTATCCTTAGTCTTCAGACTATATTATAATTTCACATGTCCTAATCGTCAATACTTTTTGAAGCTTTTTAAAAATAAGCTCTTTCAATGAGTTATATTCTCCTGTAGCCAGCGGTAGATCAGTTCCGCCAGATAGACATGTCCCCACCGGTTCAGATGACAATCCCCCTCCGGGGTGGCGCGCAAAGAATGGGGATCGACCTTATCACTTTGAAATGCGGCATAAACATCAATGCATGAAAAACCATATTTTTTCGGACAGTATTCACTGATCCAGGGATCCACCCTGAATTCCGATTTCAGGTACGGCTGAAGCAGTAGTAAAAATCTGAATCCATCCCCCCTTGCCAGCATCGAAAATCTGCTGAATACTTCCTGATTACGTTCCATAGAGTCGGCCAAAGTATCGAATCCGGGATAGCGATAGGCCTCCGGCGGATATGTTGCGGGAGACCAGCGGGAAAGAGCGTCATACAAGAAGATTGAGATTCTCCGGTAAAAGGCGGAATAGTTAAGAAGCAGGCGATCAACCTTCCCCGGCAGAGGCATTACCGACGGAAAATTAAGTGAGAAATATTCTCCCACACTGAGATTTTCCGGCCTGCCCGGTTCAGGCAGAACTACCGCGCTTCGATAATAATCATCGTTTAAAAACTGAAAGATCACAAGGTCTGGATCGTATTCTCTCAGATTCCGGAAGAGATGGAACTTCTGCAGAGCGTTATAGCCGCAAACCCCGGCATTAATAACCTCATAGTTCACTCCAGAGCACAATGGAAACTCCTGGAGCCGGCGCTCCAGGAGTTTCGCGTAAGTCTCTTCCACGGGGTATTCGGTGCCAAAAGTAACTGAATCGCCAAGAATAATAATTCGATAAGTAGCGGAAGGTTTTGGGATCAGGAATTCGCGATCGCGCAACCCTTTAGAATTAATCTGAAAAAAACCTTCCTCAGACTCGCCTCCGGGCACCATCTCATATCCCAAACCATGAATGGCTGAGACACGATGAATCGCGGGTTTGGCCTGTTGAATGTACGGCCGGGTATTCAGATAGAGAAAGTTTTCGGTCTTACGGCAGACAGCTTCCGCTGTAATTAAGATAATAACCAGCGAAATAAATAACAGCAGGATTTTAGCGTAAATAGTCGATTTCATAAAAAAGAGAGCAAACCTGTAAGCCGAGTTCTGTCTCCTTTTGGGAGGATGGTCATTCATCTGGTCCCGCCGGTTACCCGACGGAATCTGGCGCGACCTAACCCGAGGAATTGCGGACGGGCCGTCCCCCTCCTATTTGGTCTTGCTCCGCGTAGAGATTGCCACGTTTCACTTCCCATACGGGAAATCGTCACTGTTGCTCTAATCCGCCCCCCGGCAAGGCCGGGAAGGGTGGGCGTTACCCACTACGCTGCCCTGTGGAGCTCGGACTTTCCTCACCCGTTTCGGGCGCGACCATCCGGTTTGCTCTCCTGTATTCTTTTACTGCTTTTTTTGCCAGATTATCCGCTTCGGAATTAAACTCTCGGCGAACATGCTCAACCGCGGCAAACTCAAAACCGCGTATAAGCGCTGCCGCCTTCTCTTTCAGGCTGCGCAGATTCTCACTCTTTACCTTATACCGGCCGGATATCTGTCGGACCAGAAGCTCACTGTCACTTTTAACCTGAATCCTTTGCCCGCCCAGAGCGGCCGCTTTCTCCAGACCGACGATCAATGCGGTATATTCAGCAAAATTATTCGTAGCCGTTCCGATATAACGGCTCACAGTCTCCGCCAGAGTCCCATCCGGTCTCCGGATAACTACTCCGATCGCCGCGTCCCCCGGATTCCCCGCCGAGGCCCCATCGATATTGATCAACAGGTCAAATCGATTACTCGGATTCGACATAGAGTATCCGGGAACAATTCTCGCAGGTTATCAGTTTGCCCATCTTCAACTCGCTCATTATCTGCGGCCGAACCGCGAGAAAACAGCCTTTGCAGGCACCGTCCTTTACCAAAGCCAGAGCCATTCCCCCCCGGTTCTTAAGTATCCTTTCATACAACTCAAGGACTTCCGGCTTAAAGCCAGCCTGGTCAATAAAAATTTTCCGCTGGTTTTCTAAATCCGCGACCTCTTTGTTCAGCGACTCAACTTCCTGCTTCAATTTAGCCTGTTGCTGGCGGATAACCTCCCCGGAGGCGGAAACCTTTTTCTGTTCCTCTGAGACACTCTGACGCAACCGGTCCATCTCCTCCAAAAATTCGATTATCTTTTCTTCCAACAGAGAATTATCCGCCTTGGCTTTTCCGATCTCCAGTTGCAGGGCTGAATACTCTTTATTCGACTTAACCTGAAACAGCTGCGCCTGCTGTTTTTTAACGGTTTCTTCTCTTGTCTGCAGCTCCAGTTCTTTTTCCTTATGTTGCAGCTGAACCTGTTTCAGTTCCTCCTCCAGTTGATTAAGTCCGGAGGACTTCTCCTGAAGTTCAGCGTCCAGACGGCTTATCTCGAGTGGCTTCTCGTTTAAATCAGATTTCACCCGGTGCAGCTGAGAATCAATTTCCTGCAGCTTCTTTAAGGATTCAATTTCTTTCATTCGACTTCCGTGTTTGAGGTACGCAAGGGGTTATTTTTGAGGATGACTTTGCACGTTCCGGAATACCCAGGTTATTTCCCGAACTACCGAACAGAGTCTTTATGCCGGTGATTAAGACCGGCCCGTAAAAGATTATGGTGGGCGATAGAGGACTCGAACCTCTGACCTTTGCGATGTGAGCGCAACGCTCTAACCAGCTGAGCTAATCGCCCCTGAAAATCGTTAACAGCTTTACACTTAACACTTCACACTGTGAATGGTGGGCCCACTAGGACTCCAACCT
>JAGYOO010000235.1 GCA_018399295.1 Candidatus Omnitrophota bacterium
CGGCCCTCAGCAGATTATTTGCTCCGGAGCAGTAATAAGTTGATCTCGAAAAACTGATTACTGCCATGCCCCCCGCAACCGGCGCACGCCAATCCCCACCCGCTCCCTCAGGTCAACAGCATCAGAAGCCATCTCTTCTTCCGGCATGCCGTTCTGACAACCGTGACGCAGCAAGTCTGCGCGCAGATTCAGACCGGAAGACAGCAGGGAAACCCCAGAAGCTCTGACCGACAATAATAGTTAACCTATTGTCTGATCATTAAAAACAGCTATAATAAGTTCAGGATGACCATCGACAAGCGAACCGCGGGATTACTGCTGGCCCTGATCATGCTCGTTCATCTCGGGGCAAATCTGGCGTGGCACAGTCAGAATGAGTTTCCCCAGGGCCGTGACACCTTTGAACACCTGAACAAGGCAGTCAATGTTCTGCGCCTCTGGAACAATGATCCGCAACCCTACTTTTACAATCCAACCAGAACCCGCTGGCACAATATTATCTTTCTGAGCAATCACTATCCTTCGCTTTACTACTGGTGCTCAGCATTGTTTTACAAGCTGTTCTACGGGTTATTCGGCTATAAGGCGATTTATACTGGATCGACTCTTCTGTTTCTCCTGCTGATTTTAATCTCTTATAAAATCGGAAGATACCAGCACAACCGGATCGCAGGTCTGTTCTGCGCCTTTACAATCTCTCTTACTCCAATCCTTTACTTTTCCAGTCGCCAGTTCAATCTGGAGATGGCCGCGGCTGTTTCGTTTCTGTCTGTACTTTATCTCGTGCTTAAATCAAGCAGCCTCTCCCGCAAATCCTATGCCGCGGCCGGCGGCGTCATGGCCGGCATAAGCCTGCTGTTTAAATACACAACCCTTATGTTCCTGGCCGGACTGCTTCTGGATCTTTTGATCTTAAACAGAAAACACCGGCCGCGACCGCTGGACCTGGCCCTGTTCTTACTGCCGATGACCCTGATCAGCGGAATTTATTATTCAAACCCAAAGGTTATCAACTTCCTGACCTGGTGCGGTTCCTACCCCGGATTTGCCGGCAAATCCCTGTATCGGTTTTCCTGCTACCTGAGCGGAATGGCCTTTGACGCGTTCGGTATCACCGTCACAATGCTGTTTCTGCTCATACTCGGCATTTCCCTTAAGACGCGCCCGCTGAAAGGAGTTTTCGTTTTCCTGGTTCCCCTGCTGACGGTTATCCTGATTCCGAAACGGCCGCCGGTGGCGGAAATCGAATTTTTACTGCCCATGGTCCCGTTACTGGTAATATCCCTCATCCTGCGTCTGGTTACTTTGAGGAATCAGGCGGTTCGCCAGACCCTCACAACATCGCTGGGACTGATACTGGTATTTCAATTTCTTCTGACCTCCAGTTATCCGGCTTACAGTTTCTATTCTCCTGTGAGCAACTTCCCCCTGTCAGTTTTCGGTTATTCCAAACCGCCGATCCAGACCAGCGCCTGTAAAGATGTGTTTAAGCGTATTGAGGCAACCGGAACCGGACCGGTTAACATTGGATGCATCAGCCATCCTGACAGCATGGATATCTTCCCGGCGATTTTTCAGAGCTATGTTTACTTGAACCAGAGACCCTGGAAATTCATTGATTACGCGAGGGATGGAAACGTTTTTTTCAAGCATCTGCCGAACTGCGGCTATCTAGTCTATCCGACTGACAGCGCAACCGCTTTCCCAGGGAAAGATCCCCGGTTGAATCAGGGACTGGATAAACTGCAGCCGGAAGGGATTTATAATTTCACCTCTTCCAACCGGGGCTCTGATTTTCAGGAGCCGGTCCTGCTGTACAGACTTTCACCTTAAAAATTCCTGTCCGAATACCATCACTGAACAATAGCCTTCTCTCTACTCAGAAGTAAACGCTCCGTCAACCGGTACAGCCTGACCGGTAACGAACGAGGCCTCGTCCGAACACAGCCAGACCACTGCCGCGGCCACCTCTTCCGGGCGGCCCATCCGGCCGATCGGCTCCATGGACTCGTACTGTTTGCGCTTTTCCGGATCGTTTCCCGTGACCCGGTCGATCATTTCAGTCTGGATAACACCGGGACATACGGCGTTTATCCGGATGTTCTTTTGCGCGAACTCAAGGGCCGTGGTCCGGGTCAGTCCGATAATCGCGTGTTTACTGGAAGTATAGGCCGGAAGATTACGAAACCCGACCAGTCCGGCCACGGATGAGATATTGACTATCGCCCCGCCGCCAGTCTGCAGCATTTTCCGAATCTCGTACTTCATACACAGCCAGACACCCTTTAGATTGATCTCCAGAACGCGGTCCCAGTTAGCCTCTGTACACGCCGCGGTATCCGCCTGATCTCCCTCGATGCCGGCGTTGTTTACCGCGTAATCCAGCCGGCCGAATCTCTCTACGGTTTTTTCCATCAGGTTTTCAACCTCGCTCCGGTCCGAGACATCGGTCCAGATAAACTCCGCCTCGCTGCCTTTCTTTTTTAAGGTGTCAATCAGGCGCTCACCCTGTTCAGCCTTGATATCCGCGATAACCACGTTCGCCCCTCTGTCAGCGAATTTTTCGACGATCGCCCCGCCGATCCCCACCGCCCCGCCAGTCACGATAACAACCTTATCTTTCATCTCTTCGCCTCCCCTCTATTTTGAGCACGTTCGCTTCCTGCCTGCCGGCAGGCATGGCGCTCACTGGAGCTCGGAGTAGACTTTACGCACCCCGGTTCTCTGCGTACTCTCTGTGGTCTAATCTTTTTTATCTTCCGTCCTCTATCTTCTGCTTATGAGCTTATGAGCTGTGAGCTTATATTTTTATACGTCCCGTGGCGCCTTAGGAAGCGCAGGAGCAGTCTTATGTTTTGGTTTTTCCGTGAAGTGCTCACCTGAGATCCCCTTTTAGGGGTTGGGGGTCTTA
>JAGYOO010000236.1 GCA_018399295.1 Candidatus Omnitrophota bacterium
GGCCTGGGCCACAGTCTGCTTCAGACGGGTCAGCTGCGTCCGGCGCAGCCCTTCAGGTGACAAAAGCTCCTTCCGGCGGTCCCAGTAAGAGATCTTCATTACAATCCGATGATATCTTGTCTGCCGACGATCCTGATCTTATTTTCCGCCAGACAGGCTATCGCCTCATCCGGTTTTTCAAAACGGAATACCAGCAGGGCCTTGTCCTCGTTCTTTTCCACGAACCCGTACATATACTCCACGTTAACGTCGTTTTCACTCAGCACGCGAAGGATCTCTGCCAGCCCGCCCGGACGGTCTTCGACCTCAACGGCAACGATATCCGTAAAATTAGCGGTAAAATTATGTTCCCGCAACAGTCCTTCCGCATCTTCCGGCTTATCCAGAACCATGCGCAGGATACCAAAATCATCGCTCTCTGCCACATTTAACGCCCGGATACTGATGTTATTTTCCCCGAGCAGTGAACAGACCTCATACAACCGGCCTTTTCTGTTCTCCAGAAACACGGAAACCTGTCTGATCTTCATGGGCCTACCTCCTATATGGTCCGCTTATCAATAACCCGCGTAGCCTTGCCTTCACTGCGGGCGATTGTGCGCGGTTCAACCAGCTTCACCTTTACCATCACCCCAAGCACGGATTCAATTTCCCTGTGAATCTTTTCCTCCAATACCCTCAACTTCTTTATTTCGTCTGAAAATATCTTTCCATCCACCTCAACCTGGACTTCCAGCTCATCCAGCTCTCCGGACCTCCGGTCAACGATGAGCTGATAATGCGGCTGGGTTCCTTCAATACTTAACAGCACATGTTCGATTTGAGAAGGAAAGACATTTATGCCCCGGACAATGATCATGTCATCGGTCCGGCCCATGATCTTGCTGATCCGCGGCGATGTCCGGCCGCAGGCGCACTTTTCATAATTAATACTAACAATATCCCGGGTCCTGTACCGAAGCAGGGGAATTCCTTTTTTAGTAAACGTAGTGATCACCAGTTCGCCTTTTTCTCCCGGCAATACCTCTTTACCGGTGAGCGGATCGATTATCTCCGGGAAAAACACGTCCGAGAATATATGCAGTCCGTCTTTGTGACAGCATTCCTGGGCCACGCCGGGACCGATCATCTCCGACAATCCGTAAATATCCGTTGCCTGAAGGTTCCAGATCTGCTCGATCTCATCCCGCATCGAATTGCTCCAGGGCTCGGCCCCGAATATCCCGACTTCCCAGGAACTGTTTCTCAGGTCCATCCCCAACTCCCTGGCCTCATCAACCATATACAGCATATAACTGGGCGTACAGCCAATAACACGAGGCCGGAAATCATTCATAATCTTCAACTGACGCTTTGTCTGCCCAGAGGAAGTAGGGATAATCGCCAGGCCCATTTTCTGGGCGCCGTAATGAAAGCCCAGACCTCCGGTAAACAATCCGTATCCATAGGCAATCTGGATCATATCTCCCGGCCGAGCCCCGGCGCAGCCAAGGACCCGGGCCATGACCTCGGACCACAACTCAATATCCGCCCGCGTGTATCCAACAACCGTGGGGTTCCCGGTAGTCCCACTGGATACATGGATCTCGGAAATCTGGTCCATGGGCACGGAAAACATATCGAACGGATAACTGTCGCGCAGATCCTCTTTGGTGGTAAACGGAAACTTCTTCAGATCTTCCATCCGACGGATATCCTGGGGGGAAAGCCCGGCCACATCCATCCGCGACCGGTAAAGTTTGTTGTTATCGTAAACATAGCGAATTGTCTCCGCCAGCCGTTCAGCCTGAAGATTTTTCAGATCTTCCGGATCCATACATTCAATCTTTTCATTCCATATCATTCCGCACCACCTCTTCCTTTTAAAAACATCCGCCTGTTCTCCTCCGGGCTCTTTTCCCGGAATACGCGTTCGATAGCCTTGATCCAGCTTTTCTCCTTTATATCAAGACTGCGGGATAATCTGCCGATCAAATAGATATTCATAAACCTTGGGGAATTAACCGCCTTCCGGGCCGATTCAAGTTCCGGGGTAAAATCATAACCAGTTTTTGCAAGAAAACCCGCAAGGCGCCTACCCTCATCAGCATCGAAGGCCAGCAGATAGTCCGCCTGTCCATAAGGGATTAACGGAGAAAACACCTCCTTCCCGTAACGAAGATGAGATTCCACCGATCCTCCCCGCTGCGCCATACCGTGCACTTCTGACTTTTTCACGTGCCGGCCATCGTATAATGCCGCCCAACCGCAAACCTCAGAGGCCGTTAACACCCCCTGCCCGCCGGTACCGCAGACCAGGATATTTACGGTCCTGTATTTATGTTCTTTTTTTGAGCGCGCCAAACTTACACACCTCCACACAGAGTCCGCATCCGGTACACATAAATTCATTCAGTTCGATTTCCCCCTCCGGGGTCCTGGTCAATGCCGGACAATTGATATTAAGACATACGTAACATTTTCGGCACTTATCCTTAATAAACTCCGGAGCCGGCAATTTTGTCCGATCCACGAACCGACAGGGGAACCGGGCGATAATCACTGACAGCTTTTTTTCTTCCAGCCGCTGCCGCACAAGATCTTCAAGAAGATTTGTCTCAAACGGATTCACCACATCCACGTTATCCGCTCCCGCGGCGCGGCAGATATCTTCCAGGATCAGTTTTTTCGTCGATTCTCCGCGAATCGTTATCCCGGTGGCGGGGTTGGGCTGACTGCCGGTCATCGCGGTAGTGGAGTTGTCCAGAATGATAAGCAGACCCGAGGTCTTATTGTAAGCGGCGTTAATCAATCCGGTGATACCGGAATGGACAAACGTGGAATCGCCGATCACCCCGACCGTTTGAGCCGGAGCCATCTTGCGAAATCCTTCAAAAAAGGTCACTCCAGCCCCCATGCACAGACAGGT
>JAGYOO010000237.1 GCA_018399295.1 Candidatus Omnitrophota bacterium
TATCTTGAAGGTTCGTTTATAAATCCGGCTATGGCCGGAGCGCAGCCCAGGGCGGGGATAATCCGTCCTGACGCGAAAAAGTTGAAAACACTCCTCCGGAAAGTGAAGGGAACGGTAAGGGTGGTTACTGTTGCTCCGGAATTGCCGGGAGCTGCCGGGATTATCAGAATTTTACGTAATGCGGGAGTCCGGGTGGCGATGGGACACAGCTGTGCCGATTTCACGACCGGTCTAAAAGCAGCAGCCAATGGAGTAACTCTGGCGACGCATTTGTTTAACCGGATGGAACCGATAAGTGCCCGTCGACCTGGTCTGGCCGCTGCGGTTTTAACAGAAGACAGGGTGAGTGTGGAATTAATCGCGGACAAGCGCCATGTGCATCCGGGGCTGCTCGGACTTGCGGTAAAAATGAAGCCTCGGGATAAAATTATTCTGGTGAGTGATTCTGTTGCGGCCATGCCCGGAGGCGGCATGAGATTTGCTTCAGGTCTATATCGTCTTCCCGACGGAACTATTGCCGGCAGCGCGCTTACGTTGGTAAAAGCTGTAAAGAACATGGTTGACGCGGCAGGAGTTTCTCTTTCCGAAGCGGTAGAAATGGCTAGTCTTAATCCTGCGCGTTTTTTAGGCATGAGCCGAAATAAAGGTTCGTTGCAGCCGGGATTTGACGCCGATTTGGCGGTGTTTGATGAAAGATTTAAGGTGATGCTTACGATTATTGGCGGCCGGCCGGTGTTTAGCCGAAAGGCTGTTTAAGCGGAAAGGCAGGAGTTATGTGCGGGATTGTGGGGTACATCGGAGGCAGGGAAGCTGTTCCCATTCTTATTGAGGGTCTTAAAAACCTGGAATATCGGGGGTATGATTCCGCGGGAATCGCGGTCGCGGATTCCGATAAGGTGTTTATGGTAAAACGCTCAGGAAAGCTCAAAAATCTGGAGGCCGCGATAAACGAGAGCGGAATCTCAGGCAGCCTGGGTATTGGACATACGCGCTGGGCAACCCACGGGGCGCCTACGGAAGCTAATGCCCATCCTCATTTTGGAAAAACCCGGGAGTTTTTTGTTGTGCATAACGGGATTATTGAAAATCATCAGCAGTTGAAAGAGTCTCTGAAACGGGAGAAATGCCGCTTTAACTCGGAGACCGATACTGAAGTTATTGTTCATCTTTTAGAAAAATTTTATACCGGAGATCTGAAACAGGCTGTCTGCCGTACGGTCAAAAAACTTAAGGGAAGCTTTGCCTTGGGGGTCATAAGTTCCCGCCACCCGGATCTTCTGCTGGCCGCGCGACGGGACAGCCCGCTGATTATCGGGCTGGGCAAGGGTGAAAACTATATTGCTTCCGATGTTCCGGCCATCCTCTCTCAGACGAGAAGTGTCATTTATCTTGAAAATGATGAAATAGCGGTCTTGGGTAGGGACAATGCTGAGGTTTTTACAGTGAATGGAGATTGCTGTAACCGGCGTCCGGTTACCGTGAAGATGGACCCTGACAGTGCCAGCAAGGGCGGTTATTCTCATTTTATGATTAAGGAGATCAATGAGCAGCCGGAGGTAATGCGGAGAATCCTCTCGGCCCGGATTAAAAACAATCGGGTCCGGTTCGAAGAGCTGAAGTTGAATGAGAAGAGACTAAAAAATATAGATAATATTCAGATAGTCGCCTGTGGTACGGCTTATCACGCGGGTTTATGCGGGAAATATGTCTTGGAAAAACTTTTAAAGATTCCGGTGAACGTGGATACCTCAAGTGAGTTTCGTTACCGGGAGCAGATCATCAAAAAGAATAAGACACTTGTCATCACCGTAAGTCAGTCCGGCGAAACCGCCGATACTCTTGCCGCGCTGAGGGCCTCGCAGCAGAAGGGGGCCCTTATCCTGTCCGTAGTCAATGTCGTTGGCAGTTCTATTGCCCGGGAATCAGACGGAGTAGTATATATTTACGCCGGACCGGAGATCGCGGTAGCCTCGACCAAGGCTTATACCGCGCAGTTGATGACGATCTATCTTTTGGCCCTGTACCTTGGTGAAGTGTTCGGAACCGTGAGCGAACGGATCCGGCGGGAAATGCTTCGAATGCTTGCCCGGACACCATTAAAGATGAAGGAAGTCCTGGCTAATAATGGCCGGATAAAGCGGGTAGCCAGGGATTATGTAAAGCGCTACAATATCCGGCTGGCGGAGCAGTTCAAGTTCCTTGAGGACGAGGTAGCTCAATTTAAGGATTCCCGGAAGGCTTTGGAATTTGCCGAGCAGTGGGCGCGTCGTTCTCACCTTACTTATGGTCGGCGATTCGGCGATTTTCCGTTTCTTTATTTGGGGCGTAACGTCAATTTTCCCAGCGCTCTTGAGGGTGCCCTCAAACTCAAGGAGATTACGTATATCAGCGCTGAAGGATATGCTGCCGGAGAGATGAAACACGGTCCGATCGCGCTTATTGATGAGTTTCCTCTTGTAATCTGCATTAACCCCCGTTCTTCACTCTATGATAAGATGCTCTCGAATATCCAGGAGATAAAAGCTCGCCGGGGGACGGTTTTGTCTATCGCGACCAAAGGGGACAGGGAGATCAGGAAAAAGGCTTACTCGGATTATATCATCGAGATCCCGCCAGTTAATGAGTTTGTCTCTCCTCTGATCGTTGCTCTGCCGCTTCAGCTTCTGGCTTATTATATCGCGGCCGGGATCGGATGCGATATTGACCAGCCGCGGAATCTGGCCAAAAGCGTGACGGTCGAATAGCTGATAAGCTTATAAGCTCATAAGCGAGTAGTTGATAAGCTCATAAGCTCATGAGCAGCATCTTAGCATCTTAGCATCTTAGGAAAAGATAGCAGACCTATGTTTATACATCCCGTGGGCGCCTTAGTAAGCGCAGGAGCAATCCTACGTTTTGGTTTTTCC
>JAGYOO010000238.1 GCA_018399295.1 Candidatus Omnitrophota bacterium
CACCGGTTTGGTTAGTGCACCGGATGGAGCTTCTGACATTGGAGGTCTGTTGGGGAAAAAGGTTGGTGGCTCTGTTAATTTTTGCTATTGGGATACAGAATCATCCGGCCAGCTAAGCAGTGCTGCAGGCACGGGTAAGTCCACCACCGAAATGCAGCAGAGAACTAATTACGAGAACTGGAACTTTTATACCCTGTGCCAGCTCGACCAGCGGACCGTAAGAAACATAGCAAGGCTGCGGAATTATGACCTTCTCCCCCGGATTGACAATGCTGCGCACAGCCAGATCCAGAGCCTCACTTACCCCGATGGTAATAAGGATCTCCTCTTCAGCCGAATAATTCAGCTTGAATCTCTGCCGTAAGTAACGCTGCACATACAGCCGAAGACGATACAATCCCTTGTTAGAGGTATAGGAAGTAAACCCCTGCTCGAGTCCGAATATCGCGGTCTCACGGATATTCCAGGGGGTGACGAAATCAGGCTCTCCTACCCCCAGACTAATAACCTCCTTCATGCCCAAAACAAGATCGAAAAACTTTCTTATTCCGGACGGAGCGATTTTTTCAACTCTTTTGGCGATGATTTTTTTTTCAGGCATTTTTTTATGGAGATCAGTAGGATATGGCTATACGCTTATTCGCTTCCCGGCGTCTCAAAATAACCCCATCCTCTTTATACTTTTTCAGCAGAAAATGCGTCACCGTTCCCCGGACATTTTCCATAGGCGAAAGTTTTTCAGCGACAAAGTTGGAGATGGTATGCAGATCACGCCCTTCAACTACGAGCAACAGATCGTAGGTCCCGCTGAGCAGAGAGCAGCTGGCCACTTCAGGAAAACGGAATATCCGTTCCGCGATATGATCAAACCCTTGATCCTTTTGCGGCATTACCTTTACCTCAATCAGGGCCCGAACGCCTTTTTCCGCGCTGCGCACAAGTTCCTTGTTTATTACCGCCTTATAACCGACGATCACACCGTCTTTTTCAAATTTTTTGATCCGGCTGCGCACTGTTTTAACATCCAGCTTTAATAGACCGGCTATCTCCTCGGCCGTCAACCGGGCGTCTTTTTCCAGAAGCTCCAGGATCTCGTCCATTAATCATCCTCCTGAATTCTCGCGATCAGATTCCCGACCTGAACGTTTTCTCCCTCGTGCGCTATTACTTCCACCAGTATTCCGGTCACGGGCGACGGAACGTTAAAAGTAGCTTTATCAGTAGTGATCTCGACCAGATCAGCATCCTTTACAATATGCTCGCCCTCTTCTACATGCCAGAATGAAATGGTGGCATCTTCAATATCTTCCCCCAGCTCCGGCAGATTGACTTCAACCATGACTTCCTCCTTAACGGCTGATCCTGAAATTAAAGCTTTTCTTCCTTAATCCTAACATTATAAACGTATTTGTTCAAGTCTGTTTTTAGGGAGCTTAACACAAGACAGGCGAAACACTTCGACAAAACAGGCAAGCAGATGTTCGCGGGCTTTTCCCATCGGCAGAATTACGTTTGTAAGCTGCTCCAGACTGGTAACTTGCAGACGATCTATGCCACAGGGCCGGATCATTTCGAATTGACTCAGGTCACAGCCGATGTTCAGGCTTATTCCGTGGCAGCTTATCCAACGGCTTACGGCAATCCCCACAAAGCCGATCTTTTTCCTTTTAACCCATACTCCGGGGAACCCGTCACGCCGGCCGGCCTGGATCCCGTAGGCAGAAAGAAACCGAATCTGGGTTTCTTCGAGAAAATAAATAAACCGGCGCAGATCCCGGCCATGCCGGTTAAGGTCGAATACAGGATACGCGACAAGCTGTCCGGGCAGATGCATTGTAACATCACCGCCCCGGCCGGCGTCAATCACAGGAATCCCCTCTTCCCGAACTCGACAGGGATCAAGAATATTTTCTTTCCGGGCCGAACGTCCCAGGGTTATGACAATCGGATGCTCTACCAGGAATAATGAATCAGGCCCACCTTCGGCGACGATCTTCTGTCGCGCCGCCAGCTGCAACCGCAGGCATTCCGAATAAGGAATAGTCTCAAATTCAAAGACCCGGCAGGTGATGGCCTTATCCGGCATGAACCGATCTTCCCATAACCGCTTCCGCGGCTTCCTGCATGGATTCGGATATCGTCGGATGGGCATGGATTACCTCCGCAAGCGCGGTCGAACTCAGTCCTCCCCGCATGGCCACCCCGACTTCGTGAATAATCTCCGTAGCGTGCGGCCCACAAATCGAACAGCCCAACACAGTTCCGTGGCGCGCGTCAGCGATAATCTTGACCACGCCCGAAGTCTCGCCTTCGATCAAGGCCTTCCCGCTGGCCTTAAAAGGAAAAACTCCTGTCTTTATATCCACTCCCGCCCGCCGCGCCTCGGCTCCTTTCAGACCGGCACAGGCGATCTCCGGATCGGAATAGACGCATCGGGGGACAAACTTATAATCCATTTTCGCGTCACCTCCCCCGATGTTTTCCACCGCGACTCTGGCTTCGGCGCTTGCCACATGCGCCAGCATGGCCTTGCCCGCGGCATCACCGATCGCGTATATTTCCGGACGCGAAGTCCGCAGACCGCTGTCAACAACGATCCGGTTGCAATCGACCTTTACACCGGCCTCCTCCAGCCCCAGACCCGCGGTCACCGGAACCCTGCCTACGGCAACCAGGATCAGGTCCGGCTCTATCGTCTCTCCGGTGGAGAGAACCACCCGAACCGCCGGGCCGGTAAGATCAACCGAAGTCGCGGTAGTGGACAGCATCACCTTGACCTTCTTCTTTTTCAGGGCGATCTGCTGAAGACCGGCAATATCCCTGTCCTCTCCCGGTAAAAGCTGGTCTTTCATCTCAACGATCGTAACGTCGCTTCCGAAGCTGGAAA
>JAGYOO010000239.1 GCA_018399295.1 Candidatus Omnitrophota bacterium
TTAGGTTTTATAAAATAAAACGCCCCACGGAAGCCTTCCATGGGGCGCTTATTGTCCTGTACAAGGGCGCTAAGTTGCCGTTATCTATTGAGATTAATCGCTTTCCTTACTTTAATAAAAACCAACCGTTTTTGTCAACAATATTTTTTCGCGCTGTCAACCCAAATTAGAAATGTCCGATTTATGTATGCAGTAAACTCAACTCCTGATAGTCCTCGATCCTCTGTTATTTTCTCCGCCAGATAGCCCTCCAGGAACCTGTCACCGCTCTCTATCAAACTGATCCCGTTCAACCGCATCTCCGCAAGATGGCTTTTTTGTTTTCCTAAATATAGTCTGTTGTTTTAGTCTAAGATTTTCAGGTAAGCAGGGGGCTATCCCTGCCCCCTCATCACCCCCAGCCTGACTTTCTTTAGCGTAAAGAAAGTCAGCAAAGAAAGCAGGCGCACGGAGTGCTCGGAGCGAACGTTTCGGTTCTTTCCTGCAAGACCCCCAGCCCCTAAAAGGGGATTCAGGTGAACACTTCACGGAAAAACAGAAACGTAAGCATACTCCTGCGCTTCCTAAGGCGCCACGGGTTGTATAAATATTCAGGCTCCCCAGGGAAGAATGAACCCCCTTCAACCGCGTAGGTTGAATGGATGCGAACCGGGTAAACCCACCTACGAGGTGGGTTTGAGGTTATTGCTGCGGGGGGTTTAGCTTGCCGGATTTTATTACTGTCATGAAGGCGTCGATTACCTGGGGGTCGAATTGGATTCCTTTGTTCTTTTCCATCTCTTCGATGGCGATCTCAAAGGACAGGGCCTTGCGGTAGGGGCGGTCGGAGGTCATGGCGTCAAAGGCGTCGGCCGCGGCGATTATCCTTGCTCGGGCGGGGATCTCCCCGCCTTTTATGCCGTCAGGATAGCCTTTGCCGTCGTAGCGCTCGTGGTGGTGCAGGATAACTTCCACGTTCTCTTTCATGTCCTCCAGGGCAACTAGGATCTGGGCGCTTTTCGCGGGGTGTTCCTGGATCTGTTTGAACTCTTCGTCCGTAAGCCCGCCGGGTTTGTTCAGCACGCTGTCTGGAATGCCCATCTTGCCGATGTCATGCATCCGGGCCTCGATGTGCAGCTGTTCCATGTAGTCTCCATCCATGTCCCAGCCGTGTGAGGCGCAAAGCTCCTCGGCAATCAGCTTGCTGTACGCCTCCACCCGCTCAGAATGCCCGTGCGTATACTTATCCCGGGCTTCCAGGGCCGCCGCCAGGGTCATTATGGTCTGATAGAAATGAACCTTCAGCTTCTTGTTCAGCTTGCTGACCTGATCCACCTCCTGGGCCAGGCGGGAAATAAGCTCGCTTTTCTCATCAAGCTCTTGACGCAGATCGCCGAACAGCTGGGCGTTCACCTTTTCCAGAACATTCTTTTCCAGATAATCGAGATTAAACGGCTTGCGGATATAATCCACCGCGCCCAAAGCGCGGGCCTCGGTCATGGTCTTGTCGTCTTCTAATGCGCTGACCATTATCACCTTAATACTGTTATCCATGAGGCGGATATTGCGGAGCACGGTGAGCCCGTCCATGACCGGCATGCGGATGTCGAGAAAAACAAGATGCGGCCGCTCGTCCCGGATAACATCCAGCGCCCGTTCACCGTTATTGGCGGTAAACACCTCGTACTTTTTCCGCTTGAAGAAGCTGCTGAGGATAGTAGTCAGTTCCGGTTCGTCGTCAACCACAAGGATCTTAAGCAAGGCCCACCTCTTTTTTCAATTTTTTCTACAGCCCGACCTCTTGCTCCCGGGCCTCTCTGGCCAGGGTGTTCCGCCGGTAGACTCCGACGAACGCGTCCACCACGTCCGAGTCAAACTGGGAATTTCTGTTTTTTTCCAGCTCTTCGAACGCGGTCTCTTCATCCATAGCCTTGCGATAAGGCCGGTCCGAGGTCATGGCGTCAAAGGCATCAGCCACGGCAATTATCCGGGCCCGCAGCGGGATCCGGTCCGAGCTCTTGCGTTCCGGATATCCGTTGCCGTCAATGCGTTCGTGATGGCTGTAGATAACCTCGATGTTTTCCTTTATCCCCTCCAGCGGGGCCAGGATCCGGGCGCTTTCGCCGGGATGCTTTCTGATCTCTTCGACTTCCTCACTGTTCAACCGGTCCGGCTTGTTCAGCACCATATCGGGAACCGCGATCTTGCCGATATCATGCAAGCGGGCCTCGATGTGCAGGTCTTCGAGAAAGCGATTGGTTATCTTGACCCCGTTGCGGGACTTCAGCTCCTCGGCGATCAGCCGGCAGTAAAGGTCCACGCGTTCGGAGTGGCCATGCGTGTACTGGTCCCGGCCTTCCAAAGCCGCGGCCAAAGACAGCATAGTCTGGTAGAAATTACGGGAAAGACGCTTGTTAAGACGGGCGAGCTGCTCGATGAGCAGGCTCTTCTCTTCGATCTCGTTGCGCAGGTCTTCGAACAGCTGGACATTGACCTTGGCGATTACCTCGTGTTCAAGGTAATCCATGGTAAAGGGCTTGCGGACAAAGTCCACCGCGCCCAGCCGCAGGGCCTCGCTGACGATCTCGCGGGTGCCGAAGGCAGTAACCATGATCACTTTTATCGAACGGTCGCGTTCGCGGATATTGCGCAGGACTTTGAGTCCGTCCATGCCGGGCATGCGTATATCGAGGAAAACAAGATGAGGGCGGTGTTCCTTAACCAGCTCCAGCGCTACTTCGCCGTCGTTTGCCGTACGTACCGCGTAACCTTTGCGTGTAAAAAACTTCTTTAGCGCATTCGCGATTTCCGGCTCGTCGTCCACTATCAGGATCTCGAGCATGGGCCAACCTCCGTGTTCTGTAGAAGAGAATGAAAAAGATTCACTTTTTGAAAAGTATCCTAAGAC
>JAGYOO010000024.1 GCA_018399295.1 Candidatus Omnitrophota bacterium
ATCAGATCATTAAGCGATTGATTCAAGTCGGTTACCATCTTGTCCAGTTTTACGTTAAGGTTGGAGACCATTGATTCCGCCTCGACGTAGATCGAATCGTCATTGAGCATCCTTCCGACAGTACCGTTTCCGTCAGTCGCCGCGTCGGCGATCCGGTTGAGTTTTTCACTGACTTCCCTTAGATTATCCGTAGCCACGCGAATATTATAAAAGCTTTCCCGAAGGGAAGTCTTAACCGTCTGATCACCGACAATGTCCACCAGTGATTCAGTCAGCTTTTCCAGCTGAACCGGATTTTTTCCTTCCAGAAATCCCTTGTTTTCGAGCAGGTTTTCCCGTTCATCACCGGGAACGATCTCCACGTATTTCTCTCCCAGGATGCCCAGGGTATTGATGTGCGCGGCAGAATCCACCGGCAGCTTGACTTTTTTAAGCACTTCCAAAGTCAGTTTAACCTGGGTCTTATTTTCCACGTTATTAAAAAAGATCTCTACGCCGGTAACTTTCCCTACCGCGACTCCGGCAACGTGTACCGGAGCGTCACGGTCAATGCCGTTGACAAAATCGAAGGTAACATACAATAAGTACACCGGCGGCCGGAAAAAATTAATCCCTCCGATCTGAAACACCATCATCGATAAAATCAACACGGCAAGAACAACAAAAATACCCACCTTAAGTTCAATGTGCGTTCTCGTCATCTTTTCCCCCGTCCCTCCATTTCCCCAGGCTGTTCCGGATCAGCCGGCTCATGATTCCGATTCGCGGTAATCGGGCCGTGCGCAGCTCCGGTTATAAACTGCCGGACAATCTGATTATCCGAATTTTTAATCTCATCCGGCGTTCCATCGGCTATAATCTTTCCTTCATAAAGCATCGCGATCCGGGTGCCTACCTTGTATGCTGAAGTCATATCATGGGTAACGACAACTGAAGTCACCTGAAGCTGCCGGCTGAGCCGTACAATAAGCTCGTTGATCATATCCGCCATTATCGGATCAAGTCCGGTTGTCGGTTCATCGTACAATATAACCTCCGGGTTATGGCAGATCGCCCGTGCCAGCCCGACTCTCTTTTTCATACCTCCGCTGAGTTCAGCGGGTTTACGGTCCTCGATCTCGGTCAGGTCTACGTTTTCCAGCGCCCACTTCACCCGGTCTCTGATCTTTTCTTTCGGCAAACCACTATGTTCGATAAGGCCGAAACCCACGTTTTCGTATACATCAAGGGAATCGAACAGAGCCGCCCCTTGGAACAGCATGCCGAACTTCATCCTTAACCGCATCAGTTCCCGGCCGCTCAGTTGGGAAACATTCTGGCCGGCAACCATAACCTCGCCCTGTTCCGGTTGGATTATGCCGATTATGTTCTTCAGGAGAACACTCTTTCCGCAGCCGGAGCGGCCGATTATCACCAAAGTTTCCCCTTTGCGAATCTCAAGGTCAACACCTTTAAGAACCGGCCGGCCATCAAAAGACTTGTAGAGATTGTTTATCTTTATCATCACCAAATAAAATAGAATAGCGCGGTGAAAAAACAGTCCGCTGCGATTACCAGAATACAGGCATTTACAACCGCCTGGGTCGTAGACCTGCCCACTCCTTCAGCTCCGCCCCGGGTCCGCATGCCTTCAAAGCAGGCAACAATACTGATTATGAAGGCAAATACTACTGACTTCACCAATCCAGTCATGATATCCTTGAGTACCAGGGCCTCAAATGTTTTTTTAAGATATAAGTCTGCTCCAATATGAAGCTTGGACACACCGACGAGAAAACCGCCCATGATCCCGACAAAATCAGCGTAAACGGTCAGCAGGGGCAGCATCAGCACCAGGGCGAGAAAACGCGGCGCAACGAGATATTTTACGGGGTTGGTGGCAAGCGACTCTAAGGCGTCTATCTGTTCGGTAACCCGCATGGTTCCGGTCTCCGCGGCAATCGACGCACCCACCCGCGCCGCCACTACCAGGGCCGTAAATACCGGCCCCAGTTCCCGCGTCATCGAAAGGGCCACGATATTAGCGATATATATCTCAGCCGACATCTGCCGCATGGCATAGGCGGTTTGTAACGCCAGGACGATACCGGCAAAGAAAGCAGTGAGAAAAACTATCAAAAAGCTATTGACCCCGATCTTGTTCATCTGGTCAATAAGCTGATGGTATTTAAACGGGGGCTTAAACGAGGCGGCAACAGTCTTGAAGAACAGAACGGTCAGACTGCCGACATATTCAAGGAGACTCCGCGCTTTTCCCATTTGAGATTAATTACTCCGGGTTCTTTGTCTGCCGGTCCTCAAAACGCTGTCACTCGCTGATTCCGGCTTAATCGCTTTATCTATTTGCATAAAATCAAAGGAAGGACACAGGCAAACCCAGTCTGAGCTGGTTCCATTGTTCTTATTGCCACCCCCCCGATATTACTGCCTGATGTTCAGGCACTCCCGTGGAATACCTGAACCCAACACAATCTCTTACTTCTTTGCCTGTTCGGCTTTTTCATCAGCCTTCACCGTCTTGGCAAGTGAAAAAACAAGCTTTTCATGACCCTTATCCGCGCTTACATTAATCGGTCGTTCCTTATTAACCTTACCGCCCAGGATCTCTTCAGCAAGCGGGTTTTCCAGATACTTCTGGATCGTCCGCTTCAAAGGACGGGCTCCGAACACCTGGTCAAACCCTTTGGTTATCAGTAAATCCTTTGCCGCCTGATCCAGCTGGATCAGCACATCCTGTTCAGACAGCCGGTCCTTAACCTCATTTATCTCGATCTCAATAATCTTATACAGATCCTCTTTAGTAAGCGGGCGGAAAACAATAGTATCATCAACCCGGTTTATAAACTCCGGCTTAAACACCCGCTTAACTTCCTCAAGCAGTTTATCTTTCATCGACTTGTAGCTTACCTCATCCTCTTCACTGCGAAATCCAATCGCCCCCTGGCTACGAACCAGGTTCGCGCCGATATTTGAGGTCATGATAAGCACGGCATTGCGAAAATCCACCTTCCGGCCGAAGCTGTCTGTCAACCGGCCTTCTTCGAGAACCTGCAATAACAGGTTAAACACATCCGGATGAGCTTTTTCGATCTCATCAAGCAGAATAACTGAATAAGGACGGCGCCGGACCTTCTCCGTAAGCTGTCCGCCCTCCTCATAACCCACGTAACCGGGAGGCGCTCCGACCAGGCGAGACAGATTAAACTTTTCCATATATTCGGACATATCAATCTGGATAATCGCGTCAGGGTCTCCGAACAGGAAATCGGCCAGGGCCTTTCCCAACAGAGTCTTTCCCACTCCCGTGGGTCCAAGAAAGATAAAGGAACCAATCGGACGGTTCGGATTCTTCAGACCCGCCCGGGAACGCCGAACGGCGTGAGTTATCGCGGTAATCGCCTCGTTCTGGCCGATAACCCGCTTATGAAGTTCGTCTTCCATTTTCAAAAGCTTCTCGGTCTCTTTTTCCTCAAGTCGAGCGATCGGGATCCCGGTCCATTCGGAGATAACCTCAGCAATATCATCTTCCTGCACCTCAACGCTCATCTCCATCCGGCTTTCTTTCCAGTTACGCCGGATCCGTTCCAGTTCGGCCCGCATCTCCCGTTCCTGATCCCGGTGACTGGCCGCCTTTTCAAAATCCTGCGCCTTGACTGATGCCTCTTTTTCCTTGCGCAGATTTTCGATTTTTACTTCCATATCTTTAAGATCAGGCGGCGCGGTCATAACCTGTAGCCTGGCCCGGGAGCCTGCCTCATCGATTATATCAACCGCCTTATCCGGCAGAAACCTGCCGCTGATATACCGTTCTGAAAGCTTGGCCGCGGCAATCAGCGCGTCATCTCCGTATTTCACGCGATGATGCGCCTCGTACTTGTCCCGCAGCCCCTTTAGGATCTCAATAGTCTGACTAATGCTCGGCGGCTCGACCATTATCGTCTGAAACCGGCGTTCAAGGGCCGCGTCTTTCTCGATATATTTGCGGTATTCATCCACAGTCGTAGCGCCGATACACTGAATCTCACCTCTGGCCAGCGCGGGCTTAAGAATATTCGAGGCATCGATCGCTCCCTCTGCCCCTCCGGCACCCACCAGAGTATGGAGCTCGTCAATAAAGATCATCACGTTTTCAGACCGCTTAATCTCATCCATAACCGCTTTTATCCGCTCCTCGAACTGCCCGCGATACTTTGTGCCGGCAACCATCAAAGCCAGATCCAGCACAATAACTCTTTTATCGCGAAGCACTTCCGGGACATCTCCGGCCACGATCTTCTGGGCCAGTCCTTCGACGATCGCTGTCTTTCCCACTCCAGCCTCGCCCAAAAGTACCGGATTATTTTTGGTCCGGCGGCTGAGGATCCGGATTACTCTTTCTATCTCAACACTCCGTCCGACTACCGGATCCAATTTACCGTCCCGGGCCAGTTTATTCAGATCCCGGCCGAACGCGTCCAGGGCCGGTGTTTTCTGCTTTCCCGCGGGTTGAGCAGCAGCCGGCTGACTGGCGTCATAATTAGTCGCGGCTGTTCCCAGCAGTTCCATAATCTCCTTCCGGACCTTGTTCAGATCCAGCCCCAGGTTCAGCAGGACCTGAGACGCCACCCCTTCATTCTCCCTGATCAGTCCCAGCAGCAGATGCTCGGTCCCGATGTAATTATGTCCGAGATTGCGGGCCTCATCCATTGCCAGTTCAATCACCTTTTTCGCTTTTGGGGTAAACGGAATATCTCCTGAAGTTACCGTGCTCGGTCCGGTCTGAACCAGCTTTTCAACCTCCAGCCGGATCATGTCCAGATTTAAACCAAGATTCTGAAGGACCGCCGCGGCAACACCTTCCCCCTCCTTAATCAGGCCCAGCAGAACATGCTCGGTCCCGATATAATCATGGTTAAACCGCTTGGCTTCTTCTTTTGCCAGCAGTATTACTTTTCGCGCCCGTTCAGTAAATCTGTCAAACATAAGTTCCCCCTTTTAATCTTCATTATTATTTGACCTTCGCGCGGATCAGTTCGGCCCGTTTCACATCCCGCTGCTGTGCCGAGAGATTCTTATCCTCGAACTTCTGCAGATGTGCCGGCTGGATCAAAATGAACAATTCGTTTATCACCTTCTGGTTTACTTCTTTCAGCATCCCCAGATCCATTCCCAGCCGCAAATTCGACAGCAGCTCAGTCGCTTCGGAACTGCTCATAACATGCGCGTTCTTCAAGATTCCATAAGAACGCCAGACCTGATCCTCAAGACTGCTCCGGTTTTTAGTGATCAACGATTGCCGCGCGTTCTGTTCATACTCCATAATCTGTTTTATGATCCGTTTTATATTGTCGATTATCTCTTCTTCACTTCTCCCCAGAGAAACCTGATTCGATATCTGAAAAAAGTTCCCTGTGGCCTCAGTTCCCTCACCGAACAGCCCTCGCACGGTCAATCCGAGTTTTATTACAGCCTGAATAACCCGGTTTATCTGTTTCGTCAGCACCAGTGCCGGCAGATGCAGCATTACCGAAGCCCTCAACCCGGTCCCCGTATTAGTCGGACAGGCGGTAAGATAACCATACCGGGGTGAAAAGGCAAAGGTAAGCCTCTTACCCAGCTCAGTATCAACTTCCTGCGCCCGGTCCCAGCAACGGTCAAGATCGAACCCCGGTTGCAGGATCTGAATCCGCATATGGTCTTCTTCATTGATCATAATCGAAACTGCTTCATCTTTGCTTATGGCTACTGCTTTAGCGTCAGCTTCCTGCACGTGTTCCCGGCTGATAAGATGTCTTTCCACCAACAGCTGCTTATCAACATTACTCATCTCCGACATCCGGAGAAACATCCCGTTTTTAATCGCCTCCAGCTCCCGCACCGGCTGCTCGACAACAGCCAGAGCCTGCTCCTGCTGTTTCTTATTCGCCCAGTTTGAGAAGATTATCTTGTCCAGATTACGGGCCAGACGGATACGACTGGAAAAGACAAACTCCGAATGAGGTCCGCTTCCTTTGAGCCATTCGCTTGGTTTTTTTATCAAATCATCAGGGGTCATTTTCTCTCCAAGATCAACCTTTTTTACCTTCGCCCTTGCCTTTTTCCAGTTTCCGAAGCTTATCCCGAAGACGTGCCGCCTCCTCGAATTCCTCAGACTGGATCGCCCGTTGCAAGCGGAACTGAAGATCCTGTCTCTCCTGCTTTTTCTGAAACTTTTCTCCCTCGCGTACCGGAGCCTTACCCACGTGCTGAACCGAACCATGCACCTTTTTCAAGAGGGGATCAAGCGTATCTTTAAAAGTATCATAGCACACGCTGCAGCCCAAACGTCCCAACTTTCTAAAATCCTCATAAGTCATCTTACAGTTAGGACATTTTACATCCGTTTTTTTCGCCCCCGGAGCAACCGGCGTCCCGAAATCAACCAATCCGGCCAGCAGATCCTGGAGTCCAAACGGCTGCCCCATGCCAGCCACGCCCTTTTGCTTCGCGCAGGCCTCGCATAAATGTATCTCAGTCATCTGATCATTTATTATTTCCGTCAAATGAACTGTCGCGTTCTTTTTGTTGCATATCTGGCAAAGCATGATCGTATCCTCCTGCAGCCTTTTAAACTGTCTGGTCAAACTTTATATTTTATTCCATCAGTACGGGTAACCCGGCGGAAGCCCTGCAGCAGGCTAAGTGTCGTCTTTCCCGGTCGACCGGTACCAATCTGCCTTCCGTCCACATTTACAACGGGTATTAACTCGGCAGCGGTTCCGGTAAGAAATGCCTCTTCCGCGTTAAACACCTCGTGTCGGGTAAGCACGCATTCACGCACTGCGATCCGTGACTTTTTCGCCAGATCCATTACCGCGTCCCGGGTAATTCCCCGCAGAGTTCCCACATATTGAGGCGGCGTACACAGCTCCCGGTTTTTCACGATAAACAGATTATCTCCGGTGCATTCGGCAACAAACCCCATTGAATCAAGCATAATCGCTTCTTCAACTCCCGAATTAATGGCCTCGATTTTAGCCATAATATTATTCAGATAATTCAATGATTTTATCTGCGGATTAAGAGCCTCGGGAAGATTGCGCACCGTAGGCACGGTAATTATCCTCAACCCTTCATCATAAAGCTTTTTCGGATACAGAGTTATTTTGTCCGTGATGATGATTATCGAGGGCAGCGGACATTTGCGCGGGTCCAGACCCAGATCACCGACCCCGCGGGTAATTACAAGACGGATATAGGCATCTTTCAGCCGGTTTACCTTCAAAGTATCGACTACGGCTTTTATTAACTGCTTTTTGCTCAGCGGAATCTTCAGCATCAGGGTGTGGGCACTCTCATAGAGGCGGTCGATATGCTCAGTGAGCTTGAATACCAGACCGTTATAAGAACGGATCCCTTCGAAGACCCCGTCTCCATAGAGAAGTCCATGGTCGAACACCGATATTTTCGCGTCCTGCTTTTCAACAAGCTTTCCGTCCACGTAAACCTTAAGCCCCATTTTCTCCTCCCCGGATTATCTTTCCGTCTTTAATATGAATGATCCTCGATGATATATCAGCCAGTTCCCGCGAATGCGTTGCCACGATCACCAGATATCCCTTCTCCTGATTCAGCCTTCTGATCAATTCGATGATCTTTTCGCCGGTACTTGAATCAAGATTGCCGGTAGGTTCGTCGCAGATCAAAACCTCAGGTTCGTTTACCAAGGCCCGGGCGATCGCCACCCGCTGCTGTTCTCCGCCGGAAAGCTGAGACGGCCGGTGCGACAAACGTTTTTCCAACCCCACTATCTCCAGCAGCCCGCGGGCCTTTTCCCGAACATGTCCGGACTGGCTTCCGGCAATAAGGCCGGGAAGCATCACATTCTCCAAAGCCGTGAACTCCGGAAGAAGATGATAAAACTGAAAGACAAAACCGAACTTGCGGTTCCGTAGCAGCGCCCGCTCATTATCCCGCATCCGGTATATATCGACATCTTTGTAGTAGACTTTTCCTGAGGACGGCTCATCCAAACCACCCAGCAGGTGCAGCAAGGTCGATTTCCCGGCTCCCGAAGCCCCCAGTACTGAGATAAACTCGCCTTTCACCGCCTCCATATCGACTCCTTTGAGCACTTCCAAAGGCCGATCATCATGGTTGTAAACTTTTTTAAGCCCGCGGGTTTTAAGCATCACTCGTACCTCAAGGCCTTCACGGGATTAAGACGGGCCCCCTGAATCGCCGGGTACAACGTTGCCAACAGACTTATCGCCAGCGCCGCGGAGACTATCCAGACAACATCGCTCACGGTTATCAGCACTGGTAACCTGTCAATATAATAAACATCCTCCGGCAGTTTTACAAACTCATACTTCTTCAGGATATACGCGAGCAACAACCCTCCTCCGACCCCAAGCGTCGTGCCCAAGACACCGATATAAAAACCCACTACCGTGAACACCATGGCAATGCGGCGTTTTGTCGCGCCAATCGCCTTCAGAATCCCGATATCCCGTGTTTTTTCCATGACCATCATAATCAGCGTACTAACCATGTTCATCGCCGCGACAATGATTATCAGCGTCAGGATAAGAAACATCACGGTCTTTTCCAACTGCAGAGCATTAAATAAATTTCGATTAAGATCCATCCAGGTCCGGGAAAAGTAAGGAAATCCGAGCTCTTCGGCGATAAGTTCTTTAACCGGCTCCGCCTGAAACGCGTTTGTCGTTCGAACGCTTATCCCGCTTACCGTTTCCGGAGTGGCGGAAAACGCTGACGCGTCCTCCAGAGACAAAAAGATAACCCCGGAGTCGAAATCATACATCCCACTGTCAAAGATCCCTGAGATCCGAAACACCTCTGACCCCAGCCGCTGAAGAGAGATCAGCTCTAAGTCATCACCAACCTTCAGACCCATCTGGCCGGCAAGCTCCTTGCCGATTATCAGACGGTTTTCGCCAAGCTTGAGTTCTCCGTGCTTCACATACTTCCGGATTGAAGTGACACATTCTTCCTGCTCGGGATTTACCCCTCGGACCATCACGGAAATCCGGTTTCCGCCGAAGCTGAGCAAGGCCGGAGCATTTATGTACGGGGCAGCGGCAGTAACACCCGGAAGGGCCAAGAGCTGCTCGCGGACATCTTCGGGCTCGTCGATTCCCCCTAATCTATCCACGACAAGATGACTGTTAACCCCGATGATCCTCTCCCGAAGTTCACGGTCAAAGCCACTCATCACCCCAATCACAACGATCAGAGTAGCCACTCCGGTAGCAATTCCGATAACTGAAATCATGCTGATCAGGGAAATAAACTTTTCCTGACTACGGCCAAACAGGTACCTCAATGCCAACCAGAACTCATATCTCATTTAGAGTCCCGAACAAACTTCCTCATCAACTGTTTCCGTCTCCGGCTTCAGCTGAGGAAAAAGAATTACGTCTTTAATAGAGTGCCTGCCGGTTAACAGCATTATAAGCCGGTCGATTCCCATTCCCAGGCCTCCGGCCGGAGGCATCCCGTATTCCAGCGCCTCAACATAAGCCTCGTCGACCTTTCCTCCCTCTTCACACGCCTGCTCCTGAAACCTTTGCCTCTGCTCACCGGGGTCATTAAGCTCAGAATAGGCATTAGCAACTTCCATTCCCCCGATAAACAGCTCAAACCGCTCACTCAGCAGCGGCTCATCCGCTTTTTTCCGAGCCAACGGGCAGAGTTCGGTAAACATATCCGTAACAAAAACAGGGTGTTCTGCCTTAACCTCGAGCAAATCGCTGACAAGATTAAGGATAAAAGTCCGGCTGATTTTGCCGTCTTTCAACTCGACCTTGATCCCTTTCTGGGAAAGTTTTTTCAACCACTCCTCAGCTGTATCCTGCGGCCTGACCCCGTAATTATCCTCCATCATCCGGGCGAAAGAAACCGTTTCCCAATTCTCCAAATCAATCTTCTGTCCTTTAAACTCAATCTGTCTCTTTCCAAGTACTTCATCGGCAGCGCGCAGAACAATCCCTTTCACTAATCGCATCATATCCGTAAAATCAGCGTAAGCCATGTATACTTCCAGCATGGTAAATTCCGGATTATGCCGGACGGATAGTCCTTCATTGCGAAATGACCGGTTTATCTCATAGACCTTTTCCAATCCGCCGACAAGAAGCCGTTTCAGATAAAGCTCCGGCGCGATCCTCAGAAACAAATCAAGATCCAGGGCCTCCAGATACGTCTGGAATGGCTTGCCTGCCGCGCCTCCGGCAATCTGATGCATCATCGGAGTTTCCACCTCCAGAAATCCCTGTTCATCAAAAAAATTACGTATCGATTTTATTACCCGGCTCCGGGTAACGAAAACGCTTTTCACATCATCATTTACCAGAAGATCGAGGTACCGCTTACGATAGCGTATCTCCACATCCTTAAGTCCATGCCACTTTTCAGGCAAAGGCCGGATTGCTTTGGCCAGAAGCTGAAACTCTTTTATCAGGATAGTCGGTTCACCGGTCCTTGTCCGGAAAAGCTCACCTTTCATACCGACGATATCGCCGATATCAAGTTTACGGAAGACCGGAAATCGGGCTTCTCCCAGGATATCGCTTTTAACGTATATCTGAATTTTTCCGCTCTGATCCTTAAGATCACCGAATATACTTTTCCCGTGACCGCGCAGGCTCATCACCCTTCCGGCACAGGAGACTACGTCAGTTTCTTTAAAATCTTTAAGAACACTTGAGATAGATGCAGACGGCTTGAATCCCGTACTGTAAGGTTCTATTCCCGCGGCCCTTAACTCTTCGAGCTTCTTTATCCTCTGTTCAACAATATCATCGAGCATTTTTTCAATAAACCTTATTTTTTAACAAAAGATAAGCAGTATGATAAATATATA
>JAGYOO010000240.1 GCA_018399295.1 Candidatus Omnitrophota bacterium
TCTGGCGCGGATCAGAAGCGCGGCGGTCCGGTTTGAACCCTACCGCATTGGTAAGGTCCAGCCTAAAGGCGAGGGATTGGAGAGAGCGGTTCGCCAGGCCCTGGACGAGTCCGGATTGGGGTTAAGCGACATTGATTATATCTCCAGCTGTGCCAATTCTTCTCTGGACATGGACCGGGTGGAGACGCGGGTGCTGAAAAATATATTCGGGAAAAAGCTGGACAAGATCCCGGTCAGCTCGATAAAGTCCATGCTCGGTGAGACATTTTCCGCGGCCGGAAATCTGCAGATCGCCTCCTGTATCGGGGCCATGCAAAACGGGATAGTTCCGCCCACTGTCAACTACCTGGAAAAAGATCCGGACTGTGATATCGACTGCGTGCCGAATCAGGCCCGAGAGCAGGATGTTAAAAACTGCCTGGTGGTGTCGTTCGGCCCGGGCGGATATAATGCCGCGTCCGTACTGTCGCGGGCATAAAGGAAAAGCATGATCGACCTTAAGGGCAAAACCATAATCATTACCGGCGGTTCGCGGGGGATCGGCCGCGCCTGCTGCCTGGCCTTTGCCAAAGAAGGTACGAACATTGCCTTCACCTTTAACACTAATCAGGAAAAAGCCGACGAGCTGGAGAAAGAGCTTGTCGCCCTGGGCGTGGAATGCCTCGGCCTGCAAACCGACGCGCGCGATTACGACCAGTGCCGCGAGACAGTCCGCAAAACGCTGGAAAAATTCGGCCGGCTGGACATGGTGCTGAACAATGCCGGCATTGTCCGGGACAAGGCCCTGATGATGATGAGCGTTGAGGAATGGAAAGACGTTATCGACACCAACTTAGGCGGCACGTTCAACATGACCCGCGCCGCCATCACCACCTTTCTCAAGCAGAAAGACGGCTGTGTTATCAACATGAGCTCAGTCAGCGGTCTCAGCGGCATGCCCCGCCAGACGAATTACAGTGCGTCCAAGGCCGGGATCATCGGGTTTACAAAGGCCCTGGCCAAAGAGGTTGCCGGGTACAACGTGCGGGTTAACGCGGTCTGCCCGGGATTTATCGAAACCGACATGGTCTCCGGGATGCAGGCTAAAAACCGGGAGAAGATCGAAGAAGCCGTGCCTGTTAAACGGCTGGGAAGCGCGGAAGAGGTAGCCAAAGTGTGCGTGTTTCTGGCCCGCAGTCCCTATATCATCGGAGAAACGATCAGGATCGACGGCGGGCTTGCGGTTTAGACATAGTTTATAAATACGTCATAAAGAGGAGGAATAGATGGCTCTGAGCGAAGAACAGAAACTGGAGATAAAACAGCTTGTGTCCGAGATCACCGAGGTGTCGGAGGAAGAACTTACTGCTGAGGCTCGGTTTGTCGAGGATCTGGATGTGGACAGCATGATGGCCCTTGAGATCGTGGCGGCTATTGAGAAAAAATACAAGGTCTCCATTCCGGAAGAAGAGATTCCGCTGATGGGCACGCTTAGCGCCATTTACAAGGCGTTGGAGGAAAAAACGGCAGAAGGAGCTTGAACCGAACCATGAGCAAACGGGTATTGATCACCGGCCTGGGTCCGGTAACCTCCGTAGGTATCGGCAGGGAAGAGTTCTGGAACGGCATAACCTCCGGAACCTCCGGCATCAGCAGGGTTTCGTCTTTCGACACCTCTGAATTCAACCGTCACTTTGCGGGTGAGGTAAGCAGTTTTAACCCGAGAGATTTTATTCCCGCCAAACAGCTTCAGTTTCTGGAGCAGGCCTCACAGCTGGCAGTAGCAGCGGTTAAGCTGGCCTTAAAAGACGCCAAATTGACTAAAACCGAAGCTGGGCAAAGGCGGCTGGCACTGTTCCTGGGCACCACGATTCCCGAGGGCAGCACGATCGACCGATCGTCGCAGATGCTGCTTCAGGAAAATTCAGACGCCTTGACCAGCAAGGTCCTTCTTTCCCTGTTTGCGCCGTCAATGGTGCGTAATGTCGGTCATTTTTTCGGTTTTAAAGGAGATAATGTTTTACTGCCTAATGCCTGCGCCGCGGGTAACTACACTATTGGCCTGGGCGTTGACCTGATCAAAAGCGGGCAGGCGGATCTGGTGATCTGCGGCGGAGCCGAAGGGCTCTCCCGCATCGCCTATCAGGGATTCCAGCGGCTGTATGCTATGGCCCCGGAAGTCTGCGCGCCGTTTGACAAAGACCGTAAAGGCATGATTTTGGGAGAGGGCGCGGGCGTGCTGATAATGGAGCCTGAAGAAGCGGTCCTGGCCAGAGGAGCAAAACCCTATGCCGAGGTCCTTGGGTACGGCCTGTCCTGCGACGCCCACCACATGACCATCCCGAATAAAGACGGCGTGAAAAAGGCCATGGAAAAGGCCTTGGAAAACTCCGGCATAAAACCCGCGCAAGTCGATTATATCAGCGCCCACGGCACCGGCACTCAGGCCAATGACAAGAACGAGTCCGCGGCCATAAACGAGGTCTTTAACAACCGCAGGGTCCCGGTCAGTTCCATCAAGTCCATGCTCGGCCATACCATGGGCGCTGCCTCGGCCTTGGAAGCTATTGCCTGCTGCCTGGCTGCCCGGGAAAGCCTTATCCCGCCGACAACCAACTTTTCCACTTTTGATCCTGAATGCGATATCGACTGCGTGCCGAACCAGGCGCGCGGCCAGAAGGTGAATATCGCGTTAAACAACGGCTTTGCCTTTGGCGGAAACAACTGCTGCGTGGTGATCAAGGGTGTCTGACCCGCGGACCGTATTTTTAACCGGCAGCACCGGGCTTGTCGGCTCCTATCTGCTCAAACTTCTTCTGGAAACCGGGCGCCGGGTCTATGTACTGTCTCGGGGGGAAGACGCTCTTGAGGCGGAAAAACGCGCGAAAAAATCAGTCAGGTTCTG
>JAGYOO010000241.1 GCA_018399295.1 Candidatus Omnitrophota bacterium
AAATAATTATTACTTAATGGAATTGCCAAAGGCGTATGTGAATGGGTCTTATGACAACACCAAAGCATATGCTATAAGTTTGGCGGACGGATCCGGGAGGTCCGCAAAACAGCCGTAGAATATATTATCAGCGCGGAGGCTCCGGCGGATATCCTGAAAATGGTTGTTCCCAAAGGCTCGATCGCAATTGACGGAATAAGCCTCACGGTTATTAATGTCAATAAGGACGTTTTCACCGTGGGGATTATTCCCCACACTCTGGATAATACAAACCTTGCAAATAAACGGGCAGGGGACAGCGTGAATCTGGAGACCGATCTTATCGGGAAATATGTATTCCGGTTCCAGCATCCGGAAGGGGCCGGCCGGATCACGGAAGATTATCTTAGAAAGATGGGGTTTGACGCTTAACACCCTTTGTGGTAAACTAATTTTCTCTTAAGTCGGGGCGTGGCTCAGTTTGGCTAGAGCGCTTCGTTCGGGACGAAGAGGCCGGTGGTTCAAATCCACTCGCCCCGACCATAAAACTCTCAAGAAGAACTCTCAGGGAAGAAATTTCTCTGAGAGTTTTTCCATGGGGGGAACGCTGTAGTCTTTAGTCTTTAGTCTTTAGTCTTTAGTCTTAGGTCTTAAGTCTCAGGTCTCAGGTCTTAGGTCTTAAGCTTAGGTCGCGCAAGCGCGCATCTCACGTATTCTATCAGCTCATGAGCTGATAAGCTTCGTCTGGTCTTAGGTTTATTTTTCTGGGCAAGAGGAAGCGTTTTAAGTTATAATCTTTTCATGTTAAACAAATTTATTATTAACCTTATCCTCCTTTTTTCTTATTTTTCTCTACTCAGCCCCGGGCTGTTGGCTCAGGAACAAACTCCGGCGGAGTATACCGGGGTAAAGAAAGGTCTACGGCCGGAAAAAAGGAAGTTCGGGGTGGAGATAGCCTCGGGCGGCTGGGAATTCTTCCAGCGCGTTAATGTCGAAGACCCGGCGGATAACAGTTCTGAGGAACAGCTGAGTCTTGAATCTTCGTTTTACGATTTGAGGGTTAATTATCCAAAGGTAATCGAACCGGAAAAACTGTTTCTTCTGCAAGGACTGAATTTCCGACAGCAATCGCTCCATTTTTCCGGTTGGGACAGCATGATCCCCGGTCAACCGCCAAATGAGCTTTATTCTCTGGGCTATTCAATCTATTTAAGGGATATCCTGTCAAAGGAAAACAATCTGTCCTGGTTTTTCCGTTCAAACTTCTCCGGCAACTTTAAATCGATTACCCTCCGGGCCGTCAGAATGACAGCCGGAGGCGTTTATAATTTCAGCAGTGATTCAGGCTGGACATGGGGTGCCGGAGCTTCGATACAGCAAGGTTTTAAAATCCCGGCGCTGCTGCCGGTGTTCTCTCTGAAATTTTCAAGTACGGCAGATAAGCAAACCAGCTCTCCCTGGCGGTTCAGTCTGCTTCTGCCGGTTTCGGCTCAATTATGGTATAAGTACTCTGAATCATTAGAACTGGGAGTAAATGCCCGCCTTGCCGGAGAAGAGTATTACATCGGAGGAAGCGGAAAAAGTTTCAACCGGCTCAGTTATTCAGCCGCGACTGCCGGACCAGCCGTTATATTCCGCCCGGGAGAAGATGTTTCCTTAACCCTAGAGACCGGAGTCGTATTTTTTCACCGGCTGACCCTTCTTGAGGGGACGGATAAGGTCCGGGCATGGGACTTTAAACCAGGCTGGAGCATAAATACCGCTTTTAGTTTAAGTATTTAGAATAAACATGTTATGGTTGACAAGAAACCTTTAAAATAGTAATATGTGTCACTGTTCAGACAAAAATCTCTTATTCATCCTGAATATTATTGAGAGGATAACATGCACGAAAAAACCCAGAAAATAACCGAACTTATTATCGCTGCAAAGGAAAAAGCTGTCAGGGAAACCAGTAATGATCCGGAACCGGAGCTGACCCAGCCGATAAAATGGCCGGTCCAGTGTACAGTCGGCCCCGGACTGGAGGGGGCAATTGCCTGTGAAACGAATATCGGCTATGTAAACGGTTCGAAGGGCTGGCTGATCTACAGCGGCTACAACATCTTCGATCTTTGCGCTTACTCAACCTTTGAAGAGGTCAGTTATCTGCTTCTCTTTGGGGCCCTGCCGACAAAACCTCAGCTTAAGGCGTTTAAACAGAAGCTTGTCGGCTATCGTCACATACCGAGCACAAAACGCATCCTGATGAATTTTCCGATCGAGAACATGAATTCAATGTCGGCGTTAAGACTGGGGACAAGTCTGTTGCGGGACCGGTTTACTGAACTTGACCAGGACGGCTATATCCGGGATTCAGCCCAGGTTATCGGTGCGGACGAAGATTCCATCCCCATGGAGACAGCGCCCATGGGAGAAAAACACGCCATATACGAGTTCCAGGATGGGGAAGAGGCGGCTAATTTCGAGGCCAGTTACCAGCTTATTGCCGGGCTGGCATCTCTGGCCGCGGCGATCTCCCGTGTGAGGAACGGACATCTGCCGATCGAATCAGATCCTCAGCTGAGCCACGCGGCAAATCTGCTGTACATGATGACCGGAAAGGTCCCGACTCCGACTGAGGAGAGGGTCATGGATGTTATCCTGATACTGCATGCCGATCACGGAATGAACGCGAGCACTTTTGCCGCGATGGTCGTAGCCTCGACCCTTGCGGATATTTTCCACTCTATCGGATCCGGGATCAGCGCTCTGCAGGGCCCGCTTCATGGTGGCGCCAATGAACAGGTTATCCGGATGCTTCAGGATATCGGCAAAGCGGAAAATGTAAAGCCCTGGTATCAGGACGCGGTTAAGAATAAACGCAAGATATCCGGATT
>JAGYOO010000242.1 GCA_018399295.1 Candidatus Omnitrophota bacterium
AAAGCCGTAAAAAGCAATTTCTGCGCGATCAGCTTTTTCGATTCAAATAACCTGAGCTTGGCGGTGTTTATAAACAATAACTGCGAGCTTATCCGCGAGATCTCCTATGAAAACTTCGCAGCCGCGGAACAGTCGGTCCTGGATTCTTTGAAGTACAGTTACGGCCGGAGCGAGACCAAGCAGTTGAATAAACTGTATTTTCTCGGAGATATTGAAGGTAAACAGGACCTGATCAAACGCCTGAAGGAACAGATCGAGGTTACGGATGAAACTCCGGATTTGCAAACCCATCTGCGCCGGATTCCGTATCATGACCTGCTGGGAAAACTGAATCTGGCTAAAAGCCATGCCCTGCTGTTGCCGTTAAAAAACACGATCAAACGGGCTTTGGCCTTGGTGCTTCTGGCCGGGACGGTAACTGCCGTGGTCCGGGCAATGGAATCGCAGAAAACGGCAAATGAGATCAAAGAATTGCGCGGCTCTATAAATCATGAAGAGCTTCAACGCGCGAGGGAACTTCTCAGTAAAATTGAACTATTAAGTCATGACCTTTAAATTTATAAGTTTAGTTCTGCGCGACAGGCATATCCTGGTTCTCAGCCTGCTGCTGGGAGCGGTAATCGGGCTGCTGTTTTTTCTGCGGGAAACAGGTGAAAAACAACAGCGGGTGCTGGTTGAACTGCGCGAACAGAAAGGCCTTGCCGCGCGCTTGCCTGAACTGGAGGCGGAGTATGAGATGCTGATAACCCCGGTTCCGAAAAGCAAGAATCTGACGCTGAGCGGGATCATCTTTAATCAGGACTCGCCGCTGGCGATCATCAATGACAACCTGGTCAAGGCCGGGGATATTATCGAAGCGGATATCCGGGTTGTATCGATTACCGGGAACGCGGTAGAATTGAACGACGGAGCTGAGAGTATTGTGTTGAAGCTGGAAGAATGACTGCCGCGTTCGCGGTAATTTATTTTTTAGAGGTCTTAAAACCGGAGGTGAAAGAAGTGAATAAAAAGTGGATTTTGACAGCAGCAGCCGCAGTAGTCCTTTTCGCGGTGACGGCGTTTGCTCAGGAAGCTGAGTACGATGTTCTTAAGTTTAAGGATGCCGACATCAGGGTCGTGCTTAAGGCGATTTCCGAGCAGGCCTCAAGGACGGGAAAGAAGATCAATATCGTGGCCACGCCTGAGGTTACCGGAGCGGTTTCAATTGATCTTGTAAACGTGGACTGGGAGACCGCCCTGAACGTTCTGCTGAAGGCTAATAACTACGCCTATTACCGGTACAGAAACGTCATCACTGTCGCGTCTCCGGAAACAGTCCAGGCGCTGGTAAAAGAAGAACTTGATAAAGAGACCTCGGCCGAGGTTGAGACCCTGAAGGTCTATAAACTTAAGTATATTGATGCCAACGATGCCCGTAAGGCTATCGAGCCCCTGTTGTCTAAAGGCGGAAAGGCCTCGGTGCTGGAGACAAAAGGACAGAGCGGCTGGTCGTTCGGTAACTCGCAGCAGACCTCGTCTTTGATCGAGTCCAAGGGCGAACGGATGATCCGGGCGAAGACCCTGATCGTTACTGATACCCGCAGCAAGATCGCTCAGATAAGCAACCTGATCGATGAGATCGATGTGATGGCCAGTCAGATCCTGATCAAGGCTAAAATCATGGAGGTCAACCGGAATCGTCTGGAGGACATCGGATTTAACTGGGGGAGCGGGCCGCTGGGAGCCTCCGGGGATCTGTCCACGGTTAATCTGAAGGGTGAAGGGTTTCAGGGCGGTATACATTCAGTCGCTCAGGCGACTCCGTCCACGTTTTTGCCGAAGTCAACCGGCATTACCACGGATAATTCCGGATTGAAAATGGTGTTCCAGCATCTTACTGGAACGGAATTCGAGGTTATTCTGAACGCGCTTGAAGAAGATGGTACGAGTGACACGCTGGCTTCTCCGACTATTGTCACTTTGAACAATCAGGAGGCATCAATACTTATCGGAACCAAGTTTCCGATTATTAAGACCGATATCAGCACGCAGACGAATTACATTATCGGCGGTTCTCTGCAGGAATATAAGGATATCGGGATCCAGTTGAACGTAGTGCCGCAGATCTGGGGTGAAAAAAACGAACTGATCAACATGATCGTTCACCCCGTGGTTTCTTCGTTTACGACTACGGAAAAAGTTATCAGCCAGGACGGTACGGTCCTGGTCCAGTATCCGATCATCTCGACCCGGGAGGCTGAGACCCAGCTTGTAGTGCGCGACGGGGAGACAGTCGCCATGGGCGGTCTGTTAAAAGACGTAAAGACCTCGCAGGTAATCGGTATTCCGATTCTTCGGGATCTTCCGCTGATCGGTTCTTTGTTCAGACGGAAGACCGAAAGCGTGGAAAAGATCGATCTGCTGATCTTCATCACCGCTCAGATAATAAAACCCGAGCAGCTGGTTCCGGAGCAGGTTGCCGATGTGGGCGTAATCAGCATCAAAGAGGATATTGCCCAGGGCAGTTTGGAAGATGATGCCGGAGATCAGAACAGGTCGGAGTAAAGAAGGTGGTTATTCCAAAGACCACATAAACAGGAGAGGGAATGGGCACATTTTTTGAAGTCTTAAAAAAGGCCGAGATCCAGAATCAGGAACATCCGGTATCTGATAACCGGAAGAAGCTCCCGCTGTTAATCATCGTCGCGCTGATTTTACTGGTCGGGATCACCGGTTTTCAAATGATAAAGAAGTTTTCCCGGGCAGGATCTAAAATCGCTTTCAACCGGCCGGCGGCGGTTAAGACGTTTTCAGTGGAGATGCCTAATTCTAATACAGAAAATATTGATCCTTAGAAAACTAACTAGGTTTG
>JAGYOO010000243.1 GCA_018399295.1 Candidatus Omnitrophota bacterium
CGAATTTACGAGGGCGTATTCACGAGGGCGTATTTACGAATTACCGGCGTTATTGTTACTTTGCGGCCCCTTATTGATATCATCCTCGTAGACCTGCAGAACATGCTTGATATCTTTTACAAAATCATCATACAGGCTCTCTTTATATTTCTCCGGATTACTTCGATCCAGAAAAAGCATATGTGGTTCAATATGCAGGGCTTTTGAAATTTTTTCGATCGTCTTAAATGAGGGGTTTGTGCCCTGATTACCGCCCGAAAGAAAAAAGAGACTGTCGGTTACAAGGAAATCAGCGAGGCCATGGAGCGGATCGAACTTGGGATAAAACATAAGCGGGCCATGACTGCCCGGGAGCGGGAGATGGTCGCTTATCATGAATCCGGGCATCTGGTGGTCTTGTATATCCTCCATCCCACGGATGATGTCTTTAAGGCCTCGATCATCTCGCGCGGGGATGTTCTGGGAGTAGTTCATCATCAGCCCCGGGAGGAATTATATACACATGATGCCGGACGGCTTCTCGCGGATATCAAGGTGTCTTTGGGGGGGTTTGTGGCCGAACGCCTGCGATTTAAGACGACCTCGGACGGGGTTTCGAGTGATTTTCGCAATGCAATGGGTATCGCGCATAATATGATCTGGCGGTACGGAATGGGTAGCGCAGGGTATATCGGAGATTATACTTTTATCCCCGAGGCTCAACTCTCCGACGCGATGAAACAGCGGCTTAACGAGGAGACCAGCCAACTCCTTCAGAAATGTCTTAAAGACGTGGAGAACCTGCTGACTAAAGAACGCGAGGTCCTGGACCGGTTCGCACGAGAACTTCTGGAAAAGGAAGAACTTGAGTTCGATGAAATAGAGTCGATCTTCCAGGAATATGGCAAGAAACCGCTTCGTGAAAATTAAACTCATCCTGTCCGGGTTGATCCTGGGTGTTTTTCTGTGCGGCTGCGGCCCGACTTTTCCGGCAAAAGATCTTGTTCGCTTATTGGAAGAACGCGGAGAGAAGGAGTATAATGTAAAAGTCCAGGCCAGGCTCGAACAAAATAATCTGCTCATCTTTACGCGGTTGGAGGATTTATTTACTTCGGAGTTCAGGCTGACTGAGGCCGCCGCGGAAAAGATCGAAAAGGTGATTGAACTTTGTTCCCGGGTTGTTTTAAGCAGTGACGCGGATATTGATTTTTATCAGATAGTCGGTCTTAATCAAGGCAGCGTTCCGGTAAGACTTAATCTGATCCGGTATATGGAGGATGTTGTAAAATTCAGAAACGGCTGGATGTCAGTAGACGAATATCGGCGCCGGCTTGTCTGGGCGGTGGCGTTTGTTCCGGGGGCCGGCGAGGCAGCTGATTTCGGTCAACCCGTCACTTTACCGCAGTTTCTCGCGCAGCAGATCAGCCAGAGGCTGAATGCTGTCTTTGAGCGGAAACTGCCTTACCGGGTAGAGGTTCAAGGCAGCTATGAGAATGAGCAGTTTGAATTTAATACGCTGTTTCCGGATAAACAGCTGTTTGGCAGTGAGATCGTGCCGGCGATTTTCAATAAAACGGCAGACGTGCTGAGTGACAATGATTTTAACGGTTTTTCCCGGATAGTGATCATTAACAGTTATGACGGAAGCCGTTTTGTTGAAGAAAAGGAAAATCTTAACCGGTTTCAGGAGGTAACAGGAGTGTTCACGGAATGAGTACCCAAGGAGGAGAAAGAGCGGTGGAGATTAAACAGCTTCAGAAAAAGGCGGCCGGGATAAGAAGCCTTATTGTGGAAATGCTTCAGAAGGCCGGATCCGGTCATCCCGGAGGATCGCTTTCAGCGTCAGATGTTCTTACCTGTCTTTTTTTTAAAGTAATGCGTCACGACTGTGCCGCTCCGGACTCTCCGGATCGGGACAGGTTTCATATGTCCAAAGGTCACTGCTGCCCGTTATTATATGCATTGCTTGCTGAGTGCGGATACTTTTCCCGCGAGGAGCTTTGGAGTCTGCGAAAAGCCGGAGCGCTTCTGCAAGGACATCCGGATGTGAAGACTCCCGGGGTAAACGTAGCCAGCGGATCTCTGGGGCAGGGGTTATCCGTCAGTCTGGGGATGGCTTTGGCTGGGAAGATGGATAACCGGGACTACCGGGTGTATTGCCTTCTGGGTGACGGTGAGATACAGGAAGGTAACGTCTGGGAGGGCGCTATGGGCGCCGCCCATTTTAAATGCGATAATATCTGCGCTATTCTTGACTATAACAGGTTTCAGATTGACGGGAAAGTCGATGATATCATGAGATTGGAACCTCTGGCGGATAAATGGGGGGCCTTTGGCTGGCATGTTATGAGTATTGATGGGCATGATTTTCCTCAGATACTGGCGGCCTTCGCGGAGGCGGAAACGGTTAAAGGCAAACCTTCGATCATCATTGCCCACACAACTAAGGGGAAGGGAGTTTCATTTATGGAGAATGTTCTGGATTTTCACGGCCGCGCTCCGACGCAAGAGGAGGCAGCCATCGCCTTAAAGGAGCTTGATGATGTCTGTTGAAAAACTTTACCAGCGGGATGTGTACGGGAAGACTTTGGTGGAGCTGGGCCGTAATAATCCGGATGTTGTCGTTCTGGATGCCGATCTTTCCGGATCGACCCGTACCGCAATTTTTGCCGCAGCCTTTCCCGAACGGTTTTTTAATTTTGGCGTAGCCGAACAGAATATGATCGGCGCGGCGGCCGGGCAACAACGTCCCCTCTCCGCCGAAAATCACGTCAGGAATTCTATGCCGAAGCCCCGCATCGCGCCCAAAAAGGTTGTTCTTGCCTATTCCGGAGGCCTCGACACCTCAATTATCCTGAAAT
>JAGYOO010000244.1 GCA_018399295.1 Candidatus Omnitrophota bacterium
TTCTAATCAAGGATTACTTCGATGTTGAGGTGGGTTTTTCGAGGCTGCCGCAATAATTCATCGCGGCTGACAATGATCTGCTCCGGAGAAACCTTTATCTTCATTCCTTTTGGATGGCCTTCCGCTTTGACAATTTTATACTGTCCGTAATCAAGGCGGCGATGATTGCGAAAGATAACACTGAGGCGTCGCTCAGCGAAATAGGAAGACAGCGAGATGGTCTCGGAATCCGCGAATTGTTCCTTTACCAGTTTCGGCCGGATGATCAGGTCGCCGTAATGACCCCGGATACCGTATGCCTCCGTCAGCAGTGTCAGAATATACCAGCTGGCTGAGCCGGTGAGATAGGAGTAAAGTCCACGTCCGATCCGGTTGAAGTATTCCGGCAGGCAGGGATAGATCCGGGAGGTTTTAACATCCGAAGACAGCTTGAACAGGCTTTCCAAAACCGAAAAACCCTCGCGAACAAAGCCCTGTCCGTAAAGCGCCGCCGCGAACATGACGCACATGTGGCTGAATATCGCTCCATTTTCCTTATCCCCGTAAGAAAAGGCAAATGCTCTTCCGAGATCAAAGACCGGTTTTCCGAAATCGGTATTGAGACGGAATCCGCCCAGCCGCTTATCCTTAAGATAGCGGACTGTTGCCCGGTATACCTGCTGAATCTGCTCATCGGTAGCAATGCCGCTTAATATCGGAAAGACCTGCCCGGTAAGAGTCATTTTGATCTTACCTTTGACTTTGCCTTCCACCCGGCGGGAACGGTTATCATAATAGCCGTTGAAGATTCCTTCGGTTTTACTTAACTGAATCCACTCGTGCCGGGTCACGTGTTTTCTTAGGCTTTCCCATTTTCGTTCGAGATCGCGGATCAGGTCATCGATCTTTACGGCTCTTTTTTCGCCGCTGATCCGATGGCGGACCGCGTTGAAATAACGCTGCAGCAGCGCCTTTTTCTCTTCGGGTTTTTCATAATTAACCGGAGAGCGGTGGCTGGTGTCGAGCAGAATAAGGAGTTCGTTGGCGAGGCGGACTGTTTTTTTTCCCGTGCGTTTCTTGATCTCCGTCAGGAGCTTTGCGATTGATCTGATGTTGGCCGCGTAGAAACAGGTAAAGGCTACGCTTTCACCGTTTTTAGCCGCCATATCCAGTCCGTCGTTCCAATCAGCATCTTCGAGCCGGATATTGTTATTGCGGCCGACATTGAAAAACTGCACAAGATGCTGGATAAGGATGTGTTCCAGAACGGTCCCTTCGTAGACCCGCCCTTTTTTCGTGTGCAGCATATAGCTGTACTTTGAATGAGGCCGCCACTCCTGATCGAGTCCCGCTGCCCGGTCTAACTGTTGGTCATAAAAATAAGGACAGGAGTGGAAGAGGGTATCATAGTCGCCGGTCTGGTCGATGAACAGGCGCAGGGTGAAGAACGGCCAGACTCCATGGTCGGTCCAGACCCGGCTGATCTTGTTCCGGTCTGAGAGAAATCGGCCGGGATGTTTAGTGATAATAGTCGCGTTTGAACCGTCCACGCGGATGCCGCCGAAATTTGACAGCAGGATCTGCTTTGTCTGTTGCGGATGGATCAGGATCAGGGTAAGGCAATCCTGCCAAAGGTCGCGCCAGCCTTTTCCTCCCCGGCCGTAATCGAAATCCGGCAGGAACGAACACCCGAAGATCTTTCTCAAAATCGGCTGCAAAGTTACCCAGCGCAGCCAATTGTCACGAACCGAATTTCCGGTGAAAAAGCTGATGGAATCGATTCTGGCGCGCCAGTGAGTTATATTCTCACTGAGGGATTTATCGATTTTTTCTTTATGGTTAAAGCGGGAGAATACCCGGGAAACCCTGTCAACGGACTTTTCAATGCCCAGAAGAAGAATATAGGTGACGCTTTGATCCGGAATAAGGGTTTTCGTGTTAAACCTAACCGCGCCCATTGCCTCTTGTCCCTGAAACGCGGAGTCGGTTTTGTGATGCGGCGGCAGGTTCGAAAAAACAGCATCCGGGGAGATGAGAGATCCGCCTTCGTTGATAAACGAATCCACGGTAGGGAAGAAGCCGGCCGGAGTGGCGGAGTCTTCTTCGCAGCCGAAAACATAGTAACAGTTGTTGTTCAACTTGTGGCCCCGCTCATCAAAAGACATCAGCGGCCGAAGAATTATGCCATAGCGGGTAAGCCGGATCCGGTTAAGCAAGCTGGTAACGTGACGGTGATCGCGCAGATTATCCGCGGACCGGCCGTAAATCGGGATCGCGGAAGTGGGAGTAAAGGTTACCGGCCGCAATGAAACGTTGGTGATTTTTACTGTCATTATCTCGGCGGTCTCTCCGGTCGCGGGAACGAAATTAGTTATCTCCGCGGCCAGGCCCAGCTTTTTGTTGACGCGTTTGACCTTATGCCAGAGGATCCCTGCATGTACCTCAGCAGTATGCGCGTGTTTAGAATTCGGCAGGCCGGCGCAGGACCAGACTTTATCAGGAGCCACGTGAATCCAGAAGTTACGGTTGTGAAGGCTGGCATAGATATCACTGCTGGAGACTGGCGGCATGAGAAAGTGGTTCTGATCAGTCTTTATATCGCCCTTTAAATCAGGAGTGATAGCGGACATCAATCCGGCTTCATTCGTGAGCGGGAAATAAAGATGAGGGTGCGGGTCAAGGTCCGCTCCGTTAAAGCGAAAATCCCCGTTGCGATTGGTGAAATTCCAAGTAAGAGAGTTTTTCATTTTTAGTAGTCAGGAAACAACGAATTTTAGTATAAGATAATTAGGGCTTTTAATCAAGAATGAATTTTTCGCTTGTCAACCCAATTTAGAAATGTCCTATAGTTACCA
>JAGYOO010000245.1 GCA_018399295.1 Candidatus Omnitrophota bacterium
ATTCCGGTTTAATTTCCGGGTCGGGTTCAGGCACCCCGAGGTTCCAGTTATCGGAAAGCTGTTTTTGCCGCGCCTGGCCGGGTCGAGCGTGTATCAGCTCAATATCTTTGTGGATACTGTTTTCGGAAGCCTGACGTCGATTGTCGGGGAGGGAGCGGTTGCGGCTCTTTATTTTGCCAACCGCTTGATCCAATTTCCCACGGCCCTGTTCGGAGTGGCCATGGCCACCGTCAGCCTGCCCGCGATGTCCCGGTTGGCGGCCGAGCGGGACATGAGCAGTCTTAAAAAAATGCTGAGTTTTTCACTCAGCTCGGTTTTCGGCCTGCTGATCCCCTCTGGTATCGGGCTGCTGGTGCTGGCCGAACCGATCGTTCGGGTACTGTTTCAAAGAGGCGAGTTTGACGCTTACTCGACCGGGCTTACGGCCCTGGCCCTTGCCTTTTATTCTCTGGGCCTGTTTGCTTATAGCGGGGCTCGTATAACTTCTGCCTGTTTTTTCGCGTTGCATGATACGGTTACTCCGCTTAAGGTCGCCATACTCAGTCTGGTTCTTAATCTGGTGATGAATTTGATTCTGATGCGGCCTCTGGGGGTCGGCGGGCTGGCCTTGGCAACTACCCTGTCCGCGTCACTGAATTTCTTTATGCTCATCTTTCTGCTGCGCCGTCGGATCGGTTCTCTGGGGTTGCGTTACGCCACCCGGAAACTGCCGGCCATTTTTTTGCTCTCGCTGGTGATGGGAGCGGCCTGCCGCTTAAGCCTGATGCTGGGAGAACGCAGCCTGGATGAAAAGATGAACCTGCTTATCGCCCTGGCCGTGGGATTCATAACCTTCGCGCTGCCGGCCTGGATCGGCAAGCTCCTTGATTTTAAAAAACCGGTAAACCAGAATACGAATAAGATTGCGAATGGAACTTAAGGAAAAAGCCAGACAATTGCCGGATTCACCTGGGGTCTACATCATGAAGAACTCCAGTGATGAGATTATTTATGTGGGAAAGGCCGTATCATTACGAAAACGGGTGGGCTCATATTTTTCCGGCAGAGATAAGGACCCGAAACAGAGAGCCTTACTCGAGGCTGTAGCTGACCTTTATTTCGTGACTACCGCCACTGAAGCTGAAGCCCTGATCCTGGAAGCCGGACTGATCAAAGAGCATCATCCTCGTTATAACATCGCGATTCGTGACGACAAGGCATACCCTCTGCTTAAGCTTACAATAAATGAACAATTTCCCCGATTGATGATCGCGCGCAGAAAGAAGGATGATAAGGCCTTATATTTCGGCCCGTATACCTCTTCACGCCTGCTGCGTCAGGCCCTTGACCTGCTGCGCCGGTTGTTCCCGCTGCGCACCTGCCGGGTAATGCCTCCCACGCTGTGCCTGAATTTCCACATAAAGCAATGCCCCGGTCCCTGTGTCGGAAAAGTCAGCAGGGATGACTACCGGGAGGTGGTTGATGATCTTATTTTGTTCTTGCGGGGGCGGAAACAGGAACTGATTAAAAAACTCAGTCAAAGAATGGAACAGGCAGCTTCTGATCGTAATTTTGAACAGGCGGCCTTGCTGCGGGACCAGATAATCAGTTTGAGCGCTGTGACCGAACGCCGAAAATTGTTCCGGATCGAGGAACGGATCGAACAGTTAAGGCAGGCGTTGCGTTTAAAACATCCGCCAGAGGTGGTGGAGGCGTTTGATATCTCGAATCTTTCCGGCGCTCAGGCGGTAGGGTCGATGGTCAGGTTTAAAAACGGATTACCGGAAAAGTCCGCTTATCGCCGGTTCCGTATAAAGGATGTTTCCGGCATTGATGACTACGCCATGCTGCGGGAGGTTCTGGGGCGGCGGTATTCAGCGGAAGGGCTGAAGAGACTGGCGGCTCCGGATCTGATTTTGATCGACGGGGGGAAAGGTCATCTGAGCAGTGCCCTGGAAACTCTTTCGGAGATGGGGGTGGATCTGCCTGTGATCAGTTTGGCCAAGCGTTATGAACACGTATATGTGACCTGGCAGGAAGGCCCTTTGGCGCTGGAACAGGGGTCAGGCGCTCGGCTGCTGCTGATGCGGATCCGCGATGAGGCGCACCGCTTTGCCATTGCTTATCACCGGACGCTGAGAAAGAAGCGGATGCTGCTGTCCGAGCTTGATGGGATTCCGGGAGTCGGTAAAAAGCGCAGAATGATCCTGCTTAAAGAGTTGAAAAACATTAACGCCTCGCGCAACCTGACGGTAAAGCAGTTAACGCAAATCAAGGGGATCGATGAAAAAACAGCTAAAAATATCATTGAACATTGGAAACGGTATTGATGCGATTCTTAACGGATTCACCGGCTTCGAACAAGACGTCCTGCGGGCGGTCTGTGAGATCAGGCCGGGCGAGGTCCGGACTTATAAATGGGTAGCCGAGAGAGTGGGCCGGCCTCTGGCCAGCCGGGCAGTCGGCGGAGTTTTAAGAAAAAACCCACTGCCGTTGCTGATCCCCTGTCACCGGGTGGTTGCCTCTAACGGCTGCGGCGGATATTCAGGCTGCGGCGGGGTGGATACCAAAAAAGAACTTCTGCGGTTTGAAGCGGCTTTAATGAAAAGGTCATAGCTCGTAAGCTCATAAGCTCATAAGTAGAAGACAACGACGGAAGACGGGAAATAGAAGAAAAAACTTAACCACAGAGGACACAGAGAACACGGAGAATAGATTCTTATACTCTGTGTGCTTGATTCTTTAAACTCTGTGCACTCAGAAAATAACCGTCTGTATTTGTGTAAAACACAAAAATAAGCTCACAGAGTTAAAGAAGAGCCCACAGAGATACTCATTTCTTAC
>JAGYOO010000246.1 GCA_018399295.1 Candidatus Omnitrophota bacterium
CCATTGGCGATCTCCTCGATCCGATGCGCCGACCAGCCCGCGATCCGCGCGATGGCAAACAGCGGCGTAAACAACTCCTCCGGAATGCCCAGCATCTTGTACACGAATCCCGAATAAAAATCCACATTCGCGCTCACGCCCTTAAAGATCTTCCGGGTCCGGCTGATAATCTCCGGCGCCAGCTTTTCCACCTTCGCGTGCAGCCGGAACTCATCCTCCACGCCCTTTTCCTCGGCCAACTTTTCCGCGTACTCCCTCAGGATCAAAGTCCTGGGGTCGGAGACCGAATAAACCGCGTGGCCAACTCCATATATAAGGCCTGCCCGGTCAAAGGCATCCTTATTCAACAACCGCGCGAGATAATCCCCGATCTCATTATCATCATCCCAATCCTTAACTTCCCTTTTAATATCCTCGAACATCTGAACCGCTTTAATATTCGCGCCCCCGTGCCGCGGCCCTTTCAACGAGCCCAAAGCCGCCGCGATAGTCCCGTAAGTATCCGCCCCGCTGGAAGAGACCACGTGAGTAGTAAAGGAGGAATTATTCCCCCCACCGTGTTCCGCGTGCAGCACCAACGCCAGATCCAACAGCTTGGCCTCCAGATCAGAAAACCTACTGTCCGGCCGCAGCATGTGCAGAATATTCTCCGCCGTGGACAACTCCGACACCGGATGATGGATCACCAGGCTTCTTCCTTCAAAATGGTGAACCCGCGCCTGATAAGCATAAACCGCAAGCAGCGGAAACGCGGCGATCAGCCGGATGCTCTGGCGCAAAACATTCTCAATCGAGATATCCTCGGGATTTTTGTCCGAGGTATACAACGCCAGCACACTCCGCGACATCGCGTTCATAATATCCCGGCTGGGCATCTTTAAAATCGCCTCGTGGACAAACCGCTTCGGCAGCAGCCGGAACTCCGCGATCTGCTTTTCGAAAACCTCCAGCTCATCCTTTCCGGGTAGCTCGCCGAAAAGCAGCAGATAACATACCTCCTCGAACCCGAAATGATTATTGTCGGATGACCCCTGAACAAGCTGAGACACATCAATCCCCCGATAGATCAACTGTCCCGGAGCCGGCGTTCCATCCGCGGTATAGGCCACCACCTCACCTATCTGGGTCAACCCGGCCAGCACCCCCTTGCCGGAGATATCCCGCAAACCGCGCTTTACGTCATACTGCTTATAAAGACCCGGGTCGACAAAGCACTTATCCTTTGCCATCCGGCTCCACCGGGCGAATCTGGCAAGCATCTCTGCGTCATTTTTCTTTTTTTCACTATCGTTATATAATCTCATCGTTCTCTGGCTCCCTTTAGTTTTAATAGAGAAAACCCGACCACCCGAATAAGTCCGGCCAGACTGTTCAGCATAGATTCTCCCTCAGACTATTTAACAGGCAATCCAACAGTGAAAAAACTGCCGGGGAAATGGGCTGGTTCGTTTAAAAGCTTAATATTTTACCAGGTCGAAACCGGGATTGTTTTAGCATCGAGGCGTCCAGGGGCAATACGAAAAGCGGAAAAGCACCTAAACTAAGCCAGCGGCAGAAAACCGCTGGTATTGCAGACAGTATAGCATAAAACCAACAATTTTGCCCGTTTCCTGAGCGAAAGGCTCGCGCAGCTTAAATCTTAGAAAAATTAACCATACTATTTTGATTCACAAAAAAGCGGGGAATGACTACCCCCAAAGAACCTTCCTGAGACTTAACGCGGAACTAATTCCCTTCAGACTCCTCCCGCAAAACTTTGGCTACCATATTCCGATGCTTACTCAAAGCCTCACCCATCTGCTCTAAAATAAGCTTGTCCTTTTCCCGGTCAGCCTCAAACGCCTTAAACCAGTTCCTCTCAATAAGCGCAGTTTCAATATCCAGAGCAACGGCCAACGCGGTTTTTAAGGTTATGTTCTCCTGCCTGGATTCCGCTGCCGCGCGGTCCAGGTAATCCCCAAACGCCTTGATCGGCTCCGGACGGAAGCTGCCCCGTTTTAAAAACAGCGTTCCCGCTTCCAAGGATCTGCCCAGACCCCTTATCCAACCGGCATGCATTATTTCGTCAGAACTTAAATTCAGCCAAAAATTCTCGTGCTTTGGAAACCTCCGCGCGTACTCTGCGTACAGCCGGCTGATCTTCTCTTCATTCTGAGCCAAGGCCTCCAGCAAAACAGCTTTCTCTTCCATCTGTTCTTCCCTTCTAAAAGACAAACGCGTTTAACTGCAAAATACTAAGATCTTTCCTGATTTTAGACCAGAAGCCTTGGAAATACTAAGACTTTCTTCGCACCAGAAGCAGTCCTCCAATTAGCTGGGGCCCCGGAGGGGATAAGTCCGCTTCTCTCTGTGCTCTCAATATTCTTTATTTTTCCTCTATGCTCTCTTGTGCCCTCTGTGGTTTAATTTTTTCTCTTCTGTCTTCTGTTTTCCGACTTCCGGCTTCCGTCTTCTGACTTCCGACCTCTGACTTCCATCTTCTATGCTTAAGTCTTAGGTCTTCTGTTTCTGTCTTTTTCTAAAATGCTAAGATGCCGGCGCAAAGCGCCTATGAGCTTATGCGCTTTGAGCCTTTGTTTTCATACATCCCGTGGCGCCTTAGGAAGCGCAGGAGCAATCTTACGTTTCTGTTTTTCCGTGAGGTGCTTACCTGAGATCCCCTTTTAGGGGCTGGGGGTCTTACAGGAAACAACTGAAACGTTCGCTCCGAGCACTCCGTGCGCCTGCTTTCTTTGCCTACTTTTCCCAGGGTAAAATTTAACAAGGGTAAATTTCCCTGCTGGACGCCATTTGGCGGTCATTTA
>JAGYOO010000247.1 GCA_018399295.1 Candidatus Omnitrophota bacterium
AATCAAAATCCAGCTGAAGCAAAATCTGTTTACTCTTTCTAGAAGGAACTCCTGGCCGGTGGATGCCGAGATAGGAACTATTGTTAATAACTCTCGTAGACGCAGAGACAGGATGTACAACATTGTAAATAAGTCCGTTATTGACTTTAAACTCCAAACCTATCGACCCCTGCACAAGGGAATTACTGCTCTCTATCCGCCCCTCACTGTTCTCCACAAGGCTATTTTCAACCTTCGATGTATTCAAAAGCCGGGACTTACGGATAATGGACGACTTGACTGTCACTCCGCCGATATTAACCCCCTTCTGCACGTCATCGAAGGTGATCTCCCTCCCGGTACTTCTCTGTACTCCCTGCTCATTTATATATTCATTCCCGATCCAGGAGTTGGTGATCGGGTGAGTTATGCCTCTGATATCCAGATAATGCTGCGCTTTTATCACATCCGCGTTAGAAGCGCGCGGCGGCGCGTTTACCGGATTTCCGGAATAAGCAAGCAACTCTCCCTTATTGCTGAAGGTTACCTTTATACCGTACCGGCTTAACAGGACCAGTACGCTGTTAAGATACTCCATGGGACGACGGTACCGATCCCAGTAGGCGTCCGCGCCGATATCATAGATGCCCAGCCAGTTTTCGGCAAGAAGCGGCTGTCTGGATTTATAAAAGTCAAAGACTTCCCTTATCTTTGCCTTTTCATCCGCGCTTTCAGCCGCGTTATATGCTGATTGCAGGTTAGGAAGATACGCGAGGGCTTGGTTAAAGTCATAGTTCAACGCCATAGGATTATTTCTAAGGTCCTGGAGCAGCAGCGTAAGCGGTTTTACGAAGTCAGGCGGCTCCCGCTGTATCTTGGCCCCATTCTCAAGAGCGTTGAAATATCCCAGACCTGAATAAAAATCGTTCAGCTGATTAAGAAGCTTACCGTTCATCCTGTGTGAACCGTAGGAGTAGTATCCCTGGCGGCTCTTAAGCCAGTCTTCAGCCGCCTGCACTGATTCAAACGACTGCTTTGGCATTGAAGCCAGGATCCCCCGGGAAGAAGTCACATTACCGCTTTCATCTACCTCATACATGCCCAGGTCATTAAGGTTGGCCTGGTTTAACGCGGCCCCTTTTACCTCCTGCCCGAATTTGATGAAGTATGCGGAAGGGTTCTGCTGATTTAAAGCATCGCTGGAGATAAACGCCGTCTGGCCGGCATAGATGACATCGATATAGTCTTTTGTGTTGGATTCGGCCAGGGGGAGATGGCTGGCAGCCACCAGCATAAACAGAGACATGGGACGCGCTTCACTCTTTCCCGAATCAGTATTAACATTAAGGTCTCCGAACATCTTTAAGGCACTGCGGGAAGAATGTTCGCACTGGTTGAGCCCGTTACACCGCTTTGCCCGGCCGCCATTCAGGATATGTCTGACTCTTATTTCCTGACCATTTATTTCGAATTTACCCGTATCCGGGTTAATTTCGATACCAGCAGCCGCGGCTGCCTTGTTGAAACCGTAGATCATCCCCAGCAGATTACCAGCATACTCGTTACCTGTTACTGAGAGAATCCGGACATCCTGCCCGCTGGGTCCTTTTTTACCGCGGGTAAGGACCTTCATGTCCTCTTCACGCAGTTTCTGTTCATCTTCAGAGGTATTGGTGATTATTTCCACATCGTAAGGCCATTCCTGACTGTCAGAACTGAGAAAACCCCGAATATACTCGAGGTTTTCTTCAATGGATGACGTTACCTGGGCATCAGGTCGGCCGGCAATATTTTCATACTGCTGGGCTATGATCGAGGAGAACTGAGAAGTACCTGCGGTTACCGGGGGCGAAAGATGGCTTTTTTCCAGCAGTTGAGCCGCCCCGGCAAAGGCGAGGTCAAAAGTCAGAAACGACTGCAGTAACAGCAGCGAAATCAGCTTCAGAACCTTACGTTTTTTAAACATCTTTATGCCTCCCTTATAAATTACCTTGCAATGAATTTATAAAAATGGTATTAAAGTATACCCTGCATTTTTTGTTCGTGCAAGTTTTTTTGCCGCTTTAATTGCTTAATTAGCAGTAAGTTAAAAACCGTTTAATTATATTGCCATCTCGATGCTTAAATATCCCTGCTGTTTAAACTTATCCAGCTTCAAACCAGAATCAATGGAACTGGAGTCCGAGTTTTCGGTTTCAATCGGTTCCACTTGGAATAGCTTGTTATAATAGATCTCCTCGATAATCAGGTCTTCACTGAATGCCTTAAACGTTTTCTGCAACTCATCTCTCTCGAGAGTATTGCGGTCAAACTCTTCCTGTCTGGAATTAATAGCAAAGGCTTTGGACATATTATCCTTGTATTTTTTACCAATAGTGAAAATATCATCTATAAAGATCTGGAATTCCTTGCTTTCAACGGAATTAAATTCAGGAATGTCCAGCAAAGCCAGCGCCTTGTCTATCTCCAGTTTCTTACTGTCTGGGTTAAAGGCGGCGATTGTACCTTTACCATGAAGATCTACCAGTTCATGATCGATATTCGCTTGCGAATTATCGATATATTTCTTTAATTCCGTCAACTCCGCAGCAGTCGGCTCTCTTCGCTCGAGATCCAATGTCGCCGGATAGCTCATATAATTAAACCGGCTGTTGAGGAACCACCGGTTGAGTTCCGCTCCGATCTCCAGCATCCGATCCAGCGAAGAATCCATGGCCTCATTTGCGGCCCGGATGATCATCTGCCGGTCCTCGTCATCGAGTGTCAGAAACTCGCCGATGCGGGCGTCCTGCTCGGCCCAGGTCTTGAGGCCCCGACTATGAAA
>JAGYOO010000248.1 GCA_018399295.1 Candidatus Omnitrophota bacterium
CAGCTTATCCGGGACAAATACCGTCTTTCGCACCGGCTTGTCCCCGGTCCACTGCCGGACTTTTAGATCTTCGAGCGCCTGTTGCCGGACCTCTTCTTCCGGCATTCCGGCAGCAACGGTAATACGGGAGCGGACCTTGCTGTTTACCTGAATCACCAGAGTTACTTTATCCTGCTTTAGCGCCTCCTCATTGTAGCGCGGCCAGCAGGCCCTGGTAACACTTTCCCGACTACCGAGCTGAGACCATAATTCCTCGCTGATATGCGGAGTCAACGGCTGCAGCATTACCACCAGGGCTTTCAGCGCCTCCTCTAATACAGATGAACCGGCCTTGTTTTCGGATGCCACGCGGAGATTCTGCTGGATCTCCTTAAGCAGTTCCATCAGAGAACTGATCGCGGTATTGAATTTAAACCCGGAATGGAGCTCTTCGGTAACCTTTTTTATCGTGGTGTGCAGCTGAAACGACAACCGGTTTTCTGAAACAGTAGTGGCCCGGGAGGCGGGAAGCTGTTTATAATCCTGCACCGCGGTCCAAATCCGGTTTAAAAACCGCCAGGCCCCGTCCATACCCCGTTCATTCCAGTCGACCTCCGCCTCCGGCGGCGCGGCGAACAGAATACACAGCCGCAGAGTGTCAGCCCCGTACTTTTTGATCATCTCGTCCGGATCCACGATATTACCGCGGGACTTGGACATCACCTCGCCGTCCTTCAAAACCATGCCCTGGGTCAGGAGTTTCTGAAATGGCTCCCGAAAGTCCACTTCTCCCAGATCATTAAGGAATTTAGTGAAAAACCGTGAATAAAGCAGATGCAAAACCGCGTGTTCGATCCCTCCGATATACTGGTCCACGGTCATCCAGTAATTTGCCTCCTCCCGGTCAAAGACCCGGTCATCGCTCTTCGGGCTGCAGAACCGGAGATAGTACCAGGAAGAATCGATAAAAGTAGCCATGGTATCAGTCTCCCTGCGCGCTGGTCCGTCGCATTCCGGACAGCGGGTATTCACGAAGTCCGCAGACTTAGCCAGCGGGCTGCCTCCAGTCCCGGTAAATTCCACGTTCTCCGGCAACAGCACCGGAAGAAGCCTTTCCGGGACAGTAACGATTCCGCACTTTTCGCAGTAAACAACCGGGATCGGCGTTCCCCAGTAACGCTGGCGGGAAATAAGCCAGTCACGCAGACGAAAATATATCTTCTTTCGGCCAATGTTTTCCTGTTCCATCCAGTCGGCGATCTTCTCTTTGGCAGTATCGTTATCCAGACCGTTAAACTGATTTGAATTAACCAGTTTCCCCGCATCTTCCCAGGCCTGAGTCATCTCCTCCGGCCTCAGATCCGGTTGAACAGGATCACTAATGACGATCCGCAGCGGCAGGTTATGTTCCCGGGCAAAGAGGAAATCCCGCTGATCGTGCGTGGGCACGGCCATGATCGCTCCGGTACCGTATTCCATAAGCACATAGTCCGCGGTCCAGACCGGAATCTTTTCATTGTTCACGGGATTTATGGCATAAACGCCGGTAAAGACCCCGTCTTTGGAACCAGCAGAGGAACGGTCAATCCGGGTTTTATCCGCGGCCTGATTTATATAAGCGAGGACCTTTTCTTCTTCCGGCCGGCCTTTTACCATCTCCTTCAGCCGGGGGTGTTCCGGCGCCAGTACCATATAGGTAGAGCCAAAGATCGTATCCGGACGGGTAGTGAATACCGGCAGGACCTCCTGCGTGGCCTCTTCCCGGAAAAATATCTCCACCCCCTGGCTCTTTCCGATCCAATTTTTCTGCATGGTAATGACCCGTTCCGGCCAGTCTTTCAACTGTTCCAGATCCTCCAGCAGAATATCCTGATACGCGGTTATCTTCAGGTACCACTGATCCAGTTCCTTCTGTTCGACAAGGCTTTTACACCGCCAGCATCCGCCGTCAATCACCTCTTCATTCGCCAGGGTGGTCTCACAGGAAGGACACCAGTTCACGGCTGAGGCCTTTTTATAGGCCAGACCCTGTTTAAACATCTGGATAAATATCCACTGATTCCAGCGATAGTAATCCGGACGATGGGTCGATATCTCCCGGTCCCAGTCATAAGAAAACCCCATGCGCTTAAGTTCTTTTTCCATCCAGCTTATACAGTCTTCGGTCCAGGTCCGGGGATGCGATTCGTGCTTTATGGCCGCGTTTTCCGCCGGCTGACCAAAGGCATCAAAGCCCATGGGATGCAAAACATTGAATCCGGCGGCACTCCGGTAACGGGCAATCACATCGCCGATCGTATAATTACGCACATGGCCCATATGGATCCGGCCGGACGGATAAGGAAACATCTCCAGCACGTAATACTTTCCCCGGTCTTTGTCCATTTGGGAACGGTACACGCCTTCAGACTTCCATTTCTCCTGCCACTTCTTCTCTATCGCGGTAAAATCATAATGTTCCATGAGGCCTTCCTGTTGACTCCTTAGTTTTATTAGCAAAAAGGTTTGCGCACTATTTTAACAAAACAAGAGGAGAAGGGCAAGCCTTGGAAACAGCTCATTAGCTCATAAGCTCATGAGCCGTCAGCTCGCGTATTGATTTACCCGGCGCACTTGTGCTATAAATGTACAGGACAGATCAACCATCAGCTAACAGCTATAGGCCATCAGCTACTATGCCAATGTACGAATACCGCTGCCGCAAATGCGGCAAATCTGTTAGTATCTATCAGAAAAGCAGCCGCAGCCAGGGGTTTTTTTTCCGGTTGTTCGGGCCTTCGTGTCCGCTCTGTAAGAGCCGCAGGCTGAGCCGCGT
>JAGYOO010000249.1 GCA_018399295.1 Candidatus Omnitrophota bacterium
GCGAATTTCTTTCGTATGCCGGCTGCGGTCTGCCGTATTATGTTTCCGGAGTGGTAAAAGAACAAAAAGAGCTGATGAGTACTCCGGTGGGAACGTTGCGGGACTCGGTTTTTTTCCAGAATGTGAAAAATGTGCATGTCTGCAATCATACTGAAGCATTGTCGATTGATCGAAAGGCCAAAGAAGTTAAGGTAAAGTCGTTAGACACCGGAGAAATTAAAAATATTCCTTACGATAAGCTGGTGCTTGCCACTGGCGCGACTCCGATTGTTCCCCCCATTGACGGGATTAAACTTAAAAATATTTTTACCCTGCATGGAGTGGAAGATGCCGAGGGGATTAAGTCGGCGTTCCGGGAAAGAAAAGCTCAGGATGTAACGATTGTCGGAGGCGGGCTTATTGGTATTGAGATGGCGGAGGCTTTTCACGCTCTGGGAGCCCGCGTGACCATTGTCGAGAGACTGCCGCATATTCTTTCGTTTCTTGATCATGATATCGCGAGTCTTGTTGAAAAACATCTTGCCGAAAAAGGCGTAAGGGTAAAAACAAAGACTACGGTGACTGGTTTTGAAGGAGACGGATATGTTGAAAAAGTGGTCACTGATCAAGGAGAGATAGCCAGTGAGATAGTTATTATGGCTATTGGCGTGCGGCCGAATGTAACGTTAGCCCGGGACGCGGGATTAGAGCTGGGGCAAACCAAGGCCATTAAGGTGGATGAAAAAATGCGGACAAGCGACCCGGACATCTACGCGGCGGGAGATTGCGTGGAAACACGTAATATCCTTACCCAAAAAGCCTGTTATATGCCGCTGGGCTCGACGGCTAATAAGCAGGGGCGCGTTGCCGCAAACAGTATTTGCGGCGTTGAAGACGAGTTTTCCGGCGTGCTGAATACCGCGATTTGCAAGGTTTTCGATTACGGAGTCTCAACAACCGGGTGTTCCGAGCGTGAAGCAAAAGACGCGGGACACGATGTTATTACTGTTTTCAGCCCCGCGCCTGATCGCGCGCATTTTTATCCGACAGCAAAGACGATTATGATTAAGCTTATCGTGGACAAAAACACGAGGAAGCTGCTGGGGGGGCAGATAATCGGCCCCGGAGACGTTGATAAACGCGTAGATATTGCGGTGACGGCAATTACCGCGGGGATGACGGTTGATCAAATAGCGAATCTCGATCTGTCCTACGCGCCGCCATACTCTCCGGCGATGGATAACATTATTACCGCCGCGAATATCGCGCGGAACAAATTAAATCAGATGTATGAATCAATTACTCCGGCGGAAGTAAAGGTAAAGATCGATCGCGGAGATTCATTTATCTTTCTTGACGTGCGTTCCCCCGTTGAATATGAAACAATGCGGATCGACAACACGGTGCTTATTCCTTTGGGGAAATTGAGAAGTGAGTGCGATGGGCTGCCCCGAGACAAGGAAATTATTACTTTCTGTAAGATATCCCTTCGCGGATATGAGGCGGCGTTGATTCTGAAAGCGCACGGATTTACCAATGTCAAAGTAATGGATGGCGGGGTCCTGATGTGGCCTTACACGCTTATTACGAAATAAAAGGGGACCGGTCCGGCTGTAAAAACCGGTGGTTTGTTTAATCACGGTTTGGTTGGGCGGGTTTGCGGGAAGATTAAGGGAAATATTATCGTGTGGCACTTGTTACAGTCGGTACAGAAGAAATTGATCGTCGCGATTCCTGTTTGCATGGGGGCGGGCATCGTATATGGATTGCTTTTCCCTCCCAGCCCCCTTAAGGTAATGATCCTGCCGTTTACATTTCTGATGGTATATCCAATGATGGTAAATCTTCAGATTCGAAAAGTGTTTTCAGGCGGAGATTCTTTCCTGCAGGCCGTCGCGCAATTTATTAACTTCGTGATTGTTCCGTTTATTGCTTTTAGCCTGGGGAAGATTTTTTTCGCGAACGAACCTTTGATCGCGTTGGGTCTGCTTCTTACGGCATTGCTTCCGACTTCCGGGATGACTATTTCCTGGACAGGGTTCGCGAATGGAAATATGGGCGCGGCGATAAAGATGACGGTTATTGGTCTTATCGCCGGATCTCTCCTTACGCCGTTATACGCGAGTTGGCTTATGGGGCAGGCGGTTGATATCCCGCTGCAGAAGACGTTTATTCAAATAGGGGTAGTCGTCTTCTTGCCCCTGCTTGCGGGATATGTTACGCAACGGTACATTATTCGGAAATATGGCACTGACGCGTATCAAAACAGGATAAAGAAAAGATTTCCACCCTTGTCGACAATCGGTGTGTTGGGGATCGTGTTTGTCGCCATGTCGCTTAAGGCGAAAACAATTGTGGGGACTCCGGCCGTTCTGGGGCGATTGCTTGTGCCGATTATTTTACTGTATGGCATTAATTTTCTTTTAAGCACTGTTGTCGGGAAAGTCCTTTTCAGTCGGGATGACGCCATCGCGCTGGTGTATGGCACGGTTATGCGTAATCTATCTATAGCTCTTGCAATCGCAATGACTGTTTTTGGCAAACAGGGGGCGGATATCGCGCTGATTATCGCTATCGGATATATTATTCAGGTTCAATCAGCCGCGTGGTATGTGAGGTTTACTGACAGCATATTCGGTACTGGAGAAGACCGGGTAGATGCTGTTGTTCGATTGCAGGAAAGCTGCTAATCGTAAGCTTTCCGAGTCGAAAGGATATCGATCAGGGCCGCAGTGTTGAGCGCGGGAGGGATGGAATCAGGATTTGACACTGCGCGAGGCGTTTCGGGTATCAGCCGTGCCGGCGTATCAGATG
>JAGYOO010000025.1 GCA_018399295.1 Candidatus Omnitrophota bacterium
CTCCGCAGCTTATCGGAAAAATGTCGTTAGAGATTTTTCCGATGCTTAAGCAAGGAGACTTACTCTCGCAAATAACTTATGGAACGTAGTGAACATAAGTTATGTTGTGAATTAACTCCGCAGCTTATCGGAAAAATGTCGTTAGAGATTTTTCCGATGCTTAAGCAAGGAGACTTACTCTCGCAACCGGGTATTTGAAAAATGCCGGTAATAGGGTAAAATTAAGAGTGTAGAGACATTGGGGGGGCTTCTTAAGAAAGGAGCAACGGGGATGAGAGGCAGAGCTATTTGCGCGTTTTTAGTCGCAACCGCATTGCTGGCAGTGCCGGCCATGAGCCTGGCCGGGGAAAAGAACTGGACGGGAAAAGACAGTTACCGTAAGACAGCGTATAAGAAGGCCTGGGGGGTGAAGGACCGGTTCTTCAAGAAGGCTTATTTCTGTCTGAAAGAAAAAGACAGGCTGCAGCTGAATGAACAGCAGCAGAAGAAGATCAAGGACCTGAAGATCTCTCTTAAAAAGGAGCTTATCCGGAATAGGGCAGATATCGATGTGTTGAATATGGATATTAAATCAGCGACGTGGAGTGATCCGGTAGACACAAAGGCGTTGGGGGGATTGTACGAGAAAAAGTATAATCTGAAAAAGCAAAAGATGAAAAAAGTCATCCAGGCTTATTCTGAGCTGGATAAGGTGCTGAATAAGAAGCAGAAGGAGATGTTGAAGGAGTTAAAGGCGTTATATAAAAGAGAAGCTGGAAAAGGAAAAACAGACCAAAAAGACTGATCCAAATCCTCTTTACAGTACAAACGACCGCCGGCAGGAATTCTGCCGGCGGTTCAGTTTATAATCCCGCGTTTTACTGAAATCCTGTCCCTTTGAGACATTTATCCAAAAAACTATCAAGAGATACTAGTCAGATAAAAAAGGGGAGGCGCTATTCACAGGAAGAAACGGAACGGATATGATTTTAAATCATGAGAAATATTTTTTTCTGCTATTGCGTTGTTTCTGCCGATACCGGCATTAACCGCGCAGGCTTGGCTGCCGCTGTGTGAGATCAGGCTTCCGCCGGGATTTCAAATAGAGATCTTTGCTGCTCCGGTTCCGGGTGCCTGTTCTCTGCTTGTATCTGATGACCGGGCCGGGGCTGTTTATCGGATAAGTTAGCGTCAATCGGAAGAAAAAGCGAAATTTAAAAAATAAGGATATGAAGATGTCAGGACATCTACCGATAAAGGGAATGCCGGGAAAACATCATTCGATCTGGCTGGATACGGCACCGGAAACCGGTCAGCCGCATCTGCCGGAAGACGCTGAGTGCGATGTCGCTGTGATCGGAGGCGGAATTACCGGTCTTACCTGTGCCTATGAGCTGAGTTGCCGGGGGAAGCGGGTGGTGCTGGTGGATAAGGATCGGATAGCTACCGGGACCACGGGGCATACCACGGCCAAGATCACCTCTGCCCACGGCCTTATTTATAACTATCTGGTTTCCGCTTTTGGTCGGGAACTCACAAAGATTTACGCCGACGCGAATCAGACCGCGCTGCAATGGATGCAGGATCTGATCGAAGAGAACAGGATCGACTGTGACTTTAAACGAACTCAGGCGTATACTTTTGCTGATACAAAGGAGCAGCTTAAGCCGCTGGAGGCGGAGATGATGGCCGCTGAGGCAGTGGGTCTGCCGGTGTTTTTTACCATGGACGTTCCTCTGCCGCTGGATATGGAAGGAGCAATCGTTTTTCGCGGACAGGCCCGGTTTCACCCGGTAAAATACGCGCAGGCCATGCTGCAGCTTATAGAGAATAAAGGTGGCTGGGTCTATGAGAAAACAATGGCTTTAGACGCGCGGGAAGGAAGCCCTTGTGAAGTAATTACTGACAGGGGAAGGATCAGGGCTAAAAATATCATTGTCGCTACGCTGTTTCCGTTTATAAAACAGGGGAATTTTCCGGCCCGGCTTTACCCCAAACAGTCTTATGTTTCTGCCGCCAGAGTAACTCAGAAGATACCCGAGGGGATGTTTTTTTCCATTGGGGAAAACTCTCTTACTCTCCGGCCTTACGCGGTCGACAACGATACAATGCTTATCTTCGGAGGTGACGAACATAAGGTGGGGCAGGGGGGGAATACGGTAGAACGATATAAGGCGTTAAAGACCGGCCTGGAAAAGGCGTTTGAGGTGGCCTCCTTTGATTACTATTGGGTAGTCCAGGACAATATCAGCATTGATGGTGTGCCTTATATCGGAAAGACCGACCCCCAGACTGAGCATATATACGTGGCCACGGGTTTTAAGCAGTGGGGCATAACGCACGCAACTGTTGCCGCTCTGATCCTGGCCGATACCATCTGCGGCAGAAAGAATCCCTGGACAAAGCTGTTTGATCCGTCCCGTCCGGAGCCGAAAACACCTTATTCGGAGTTTTGTCGGGAGACCGGAAAGAGCATCTCGGTTTCAGCGAAGGAGTTGGCTTTTTCTGATCTTAAAACTCTGGAGAAGGGGGGGGCGGCTGTAAGTGAAAAAGAGGGGGAGTCCGTGGTGTGCTACCGCGACGAAAACAGCCGGTTGGGCTGTCTGAGCCGGACCTGCCCGCACATGGGATGTAAGGTTAACTGGAATAACGCGGAAAGGACCTGGGACTGCCCGTGTCACGGATCAAGGTTTAGTCACGACGGAGACGTCTCTTATGGGCCGGCTAATGAAAATCTTCCTGAATTGGGTGAGGATCAATGATAAAAAAAGCTTTAATGCTGACCGCCGCTTGTTTATCATTCGCGATTATCTGTCCTGCACTGCCGGCGGAGGAGAATGAGTGCGAGCTGTTCTGGATCAACGGCAGTGTTACGGAGACGAATTGGGTTGGTTCACGCTTTTCCGTCCGCCGCGATGATCAGTATTTTGATCTCGGGCTTCCGGATGAATTGCTGTTTCATGTTAATGACAGGACTGAATTTATCCGGGGTACGAAGCAGGTGCCTTTTTCCAGCCTTAACATAAACGATAAAGTCTCGGTAATGTTCTGTTTCAACGATTTTGCTGAACCGGTAGCCCGAAAGGTTATAATCCAAAGGCCGTAACTTTCTCCGCTTCAAATGATTATTTACAAAGTTATTCAACAAAGGTAGAATACAGGCAGAGGAAGTAGAGGAGGCCCTTACCTGTTGAACCTTAAATCCGTAAATTTGCTTAAAAATAATCTCCTCCTTGTTCTCATAGTCCTGTTCGGCGCCGCCTTGCGACTGTTCAGGCTTTCAGCTAAAAGCGTCTGGATTGACGAGGCTATGAGCCTCAGCTTTGCTGAATACGGCTGGAAAGAGATCTTTTTCCATCGTTACAACGCGAAACCAGTCTATTTTTTTCTTCTGAAAGCCTGGACCGCCCTGTTCGGATCGGGAGAACTCGCGGCCCGTTCTCTGGGAGTCTTATTCGGAATAGTCTCGATTTTCCTGATATATATCCTCGCGGCTAAACTTTTTAATAAAAGAGCCGCCCTTATCAGCGCTTTTCTTCTTTCCGTTTCTCCCTACCATATTTATTACTCACAGCAGATACGCAATTACTCTTTATTTGTGTTGCTTGGTTTGCTTTCAATGATCATCTTTATCCGGACCTGGCGGGAACGGAGAGGGAGGATCCGGGCACTGGTAGCAGTTAACGTTCTGCTTGTTTATACGCATGGCTTTGGGATCTTTGTCCCTCTGGTCCAGTCTCTGTTTCTGATGGTAAATAAAAAGATCGATCGAAGATGGGTCGCGGGAGGATGCGTCACTCTTGTACTGCTGCTTCCGCTGGCGGCTGTCTTTCTGCATAATCCCTCTTCACCTCTGGGAAACGAGATTGGGTACAAGTGGCCGAAAATGCTCACTGATCTCGCGACCCCGAATCCCGGTTCTCTTTTGGAGTTGATTGAGGTCTTTGCTTACGGAGGACCCCGGCAGGCTCATGCCGGGGTCGGGCCGGTAGATATCAATGGATACCTGATGCCGCTTAGAATTTTGACGGTTCTTTTCTTTTCATTGATGCTGCACGGTCTCACTCCTTTGTTTAAGGCCCGGGACGGGAATCCGGTTTTAAGGCGTGCGGGAACGGAATTTTTCCTGACACTCTGGCTGCTGCTGCCGATACTGATCACGTATGCGCTCTCGATATTTTTCGTCCCCTTATTTTTGACCCGCTACTTTATTTTCACCTCTATCTCCTTTTACCTGATCACAGCCGCCTCGATGACCCGGCTCTCCGGTAAACTCCGCGTTGGAGTAATCTGCCTGATTATCGCGTTGTCCCTTGTCTCTCTGAAAATCATGTTTCGTTCCGGAAGTTCGGATGACTGGAGAGGTCTTTCCGCTTATTGCCGGACAAGGATGAATCCGGGGGATCGTTTTCTCGTGGTCCCGCTGGAAAATATCGTGCCGTTGTGGTACTACCTGGAGTATGGAAAACGAGAACCATTGAAAGGGATCGATAAGTACGGCAAGCGCGAAACCGGCCAATGGAAAGAGCGGTTCTTTTTCCTTACTCATCCGGTAACCGGAATCCGGTTAGACGAATCGGTCGGGGGAGTTAGGGGGAAAGTGAGAGAATTGAAAAACGCACGCGAAGATATATGGCTTATTATCGCCCCTGACAGTTTCGGGCGGGAACGTTCCCGGCTTGTAAAAGAAGAGCTGGAAGACTTCTGCGTGCGGAAAGAAGTGAGCAGCTTCGAGTACAACGGCGTAAAGGCCGAGTGTTATTCGCTGAAGTGAGGAGAGGGTTGATTGTTTAAAAGAAAATTGATATCAGCGGTAAAATATTTATCCCTGTTCAAGGCTTCGCTGTCTCCGGGGAGATTAAGAAATCTTATTAGAGCCCTGCTGTCTTTGCTGGGCCGGGAAAAGGAAGCAAAGCACTTTCCGATTCATGCCCAGATTGAACCGACCTCCCGCTGTAATCTGTCTTGCGCTCTCTGTCCAATCGGGGCGGGAAAATTAGAGCGCGATTCCGGAGACATGCTGCTGGATGAGTTTAAGCGAATACTTCGGGAATTGAGAAAGGGCTTGATTTACCTTTCCTTGTATAACCTCGGCGAACCTTTTCTTCATCCCGATATTTTCAGGATGATCAGGTTTGCTAAAAGCGAAAATGTTTTTGTTCGTATCTGCACTAACGGATGGCATGCCGACGATAGCCAGGCGGAAAAAATAATCGAGAGCGGTATTGACGAGCTGGTGATTTCTCTGGATTGCGCAACACCGGAAAAGTATAGAGAGTATAAGGGAGCCGACGGATATGAAAAGGTCATAAGCAATATTCGGCGCATTGTGAAAAAGAGGGGCAAAGGACTCAAGCCTTTCCTGAGTCTGCAGATGTTATTGACCCGACAATCGGAAGAGGATGTCCGGGCATTTAAGCGGCTGGCACGGGAATTAAAGGTGGATAGGGCGGTGATCCGGCCGGTAAGAGTTAATTACCCCGGAGGGGATGACCAGCGTGATTATCTCCCGGTGGGTAACAGATACATGAGAAAGAAATATTATTTGAAACGTGATCTCCGTTCCTGTTCGCGCCCCTGGCTGACAACGGTAATCCTCTGGGATGGAAGCGTTGTTCCCTGTTGCTTTGATATGCAGGGTGAACATATATTCGGAAACGCGAGACAGGGTCTGGATCAAGTCTGGAATAATCATGAATACAAGGCGTTTCGGGAACAACTGGCGCGGGGGATAGGGGAGATCAATATCTGCCGGGAATGCAGTCTGATGGGGATTATGGAAAATCTGTCTGTCTATCGGTAACCGGGTCACGGGAAAAAATAGATTGAATCAGCGGGGAATCTTTATTAGAGTATAAACAAGAGAACTAGGGGATAAAAAATGGTAATGGTGACGGGGAATTCGATTTACTGGATCAAGAACTACGTTATTAAGAATTACGGGAAAGAGTTTTATCAGAAGCTTGTCAGTGAAACCGAGGAAGAAAGCCGGAAGGTGCTTAACGGGGCTATTCTCTCCAGTCAGAAGTATGATGTAAAGGTGAAGGATGAGCTCCTGCGGGTTTTTCGGGAAAATGTGGAGTCAAAAGAGGAGTTTATGCTGGCCTCTGTTCATGAGGTTGAAGAACAGATTAAGGGACTGCTCCGGTTTGTAATGAAGGTTCTCTCGTTCAAGTTTCTGGCGGAAAACATGCAGCTTCTCTGGAATAAGCATTTTAGCTCCGGGACCGTACAGGCACTGGAAATCGGCAAGAGAAGTGTTATCTTCCGGATAAGTGGAGTAAAGGGGAGCGATGCTTTCTGGCTTCACGTGGAAACCTACATGAAGACCCTGTTCGAGATCGCGACCCAGACTAAATTCAGCAGCGAGAGAAGACTGGCGGGGTTAAGCGTGGAATTGATCTTTAAAGAGCAGGAAGCCTGAAGATAATTTTTACGCGATGAATAAAGGGGCCCTTATCGGGCCCCTTTACATTTACTCTCCTGAGTCCGCTTCGCCGGAAGGCTGCTTCTTGCTTTAGTTCAATGATCCTCGGGTTTTTTCGTTTTGCCTTAATCTTTAATATTGCTACAGGTCGTGAGTGTCGAATGCCTGCTTTCAGCATTTGGTTCAGTGAACCGCTGCTGCCTGACGCTGTCTGTACTTTTCCACGGGATGCGGTCCGGCCAGCTCCTGCCGATAATCATTGCCGTGTTCGTCCATGATTTTTTCAATAACCATTTCACTGGGTGCGCCCCCCGCGTTAACTTTTTTCTGATGGTTATGGTAGCGATAATCGGATGGAATATTATCCGCTGAAACGAATTCTGTGCCAAAGGCATTAAAACCCGCCTGGCTTTGTAGTATCTGGCGCACGTAATCCACGTTTGACTCGAACTTGAATATCGGCGGCATCTCATCCGGCAGAAGTTCGAGCGGATCGCGTTTTTCGTGTTCTTTCATCAGGTTGATTGCCAAGTGCAGATGCCCGATTTCCATGTCGAGATGTTTTTCCCACAGCTGCTTTACCCTCCGGTCCGGCTCATTCTGCAGCAGTGAGTAGTAAAGCCAGCATTCGTTATACTCGTGCAGAAGCAGCCGTTCCAGCCAGCTCATGCTCGGGTCCATGAGCGACTCGTAATGCGTTACATGCTGTTCTTCGACCTGGCCGATTTCAAGGTAAAGTCCTCGGGCCAGTTCTTCTTCGGCCCGGTCACCAATGTTCATGTAGAAGTTCATGGTCTGCTGTTCCGCGGCTATGATGGTCATGACATGCAATTTGGTGACGAACCGGGCGGTTTTTTTCGCGTAATGCCGCCGAACGTCATCCGCCGGATGCCGATGTTCAAGGACGGTCGGCCGACCGACCGTTATTTCGGTATAATCACCGATTATGTCGGAAGCGGATTTTTCCTCTGTGAGCTGATAAAGATTGGAGTAGCGGTAAAGATGGTCAAAGTCTTCCAGCAGCGCGAAATTCAAGGCTGATTTGACATAAGGGTCAGGTTCATTACGGGCGAGAAATGCCGTAAGGTCCACGGCTACCTGCTCGTAGCCCAGGGTTACCTCCAGGTCGGTCTCTTCAGCGGGGATTGACCAGTTGATTGCTTTTTGCTGCTGCTGTTCGATCCGCCGTACGGCAGCCAGTTTTCGCTTTGTCTCCATATCACTGGTATGCCGCGCGAATTGGTGAGAAAATAGAATCGATTCGACTTCAATGCTGTTCATCAGGATTCCGCGGGTCCGTGTATACGGGTCAACTTTGGTTTTATCGTAAGGCCTGGTGTTGAGCCTGGACCAGTTCATGACTTGATCTTCCAGCGAAATCCCTTTGTGATCTATAGGGTTAAACTTCATGATTATTCCTCCTTTTCGGTTGATGTTCCAAGGAAACATTCTAATTCTCAGCCGTTAACATGTGCATGACTGATGTTGTCTAATATCATTCATTTCTCCGAAAATTTGTCAGGAAATTTATCAGACTTTACCGGAATCACGCTCTTTGATTTAACCCGGGAAAATGATAAATTCTTTGTAAAGTTAGTTGAGATACCAGGAAGAGCAAAGATTGTTTTTAGTAGTTAAGCTGGTTGGATATCCCCCCTAATTTTCTATCGAAAATTAAGCAGGGGGGATTATGGAGTATAAGGAGATGATCGCTGAGATAAGGAAACTTGATTATATAAAAGATGATGCTACTGCCGACGCGGCGATAAAAGCGGTATTAGGTATATTGGTAAGTAATCTGGATATGCAAAAAGCCGGGGAATTTCTTGAGGATATGCCGAAACCGTTAACCATGGAAAAAATGCGCGGTCGCCGGCAGCGGCCGTTAAAGATCTCAACCGCGGAATACGTGCGTGAGGTCAGCGAACAGTTTAATCTCCCGGAGGCTCAATCCTGTGAGTTGGTGAGCAAGGTTCTGCATATGGCCAAGGATTTTCTCGATCCGGAAACAGTCGAAGACATGGAAGCGTCCTTGCCCCCCGGAATGGAAAGAGATGCTGGAAAAAGTTTAGACGTCGGAAGATTTGCAAAACCGCTAATCTATGTTATACTTACTTCGATTTTAAGAATTTAAAAGAAGGAGCCTGACATGTCGGCGGATGATAAAAGAAATTTTTTGCGGCTGGATGCTTTTCTGGACGGCGCGTTCAAGGTATGCTCTGACGGCAGGCAGGGAATCTTTCGAACCGGAAACGTTAGCCGTTCGGGGTTCAAGGTAATGCTCAACCGATACGTGGAAACAGGAAACCGGCTGGAGATGGAGGTCCGGCGGCCGGGAAGTATCGTTCCCACGTTTATGACTGGTAAGGTCGTATGGATAAAGGATATCCAGCCGGACCTGCCGCCGGGATTCGAGGCCGGCATTGAGATGGAGAAGATCGATCCGTTAGAACGTCAGATAATAATGGATTATTGTTTCAATATCTGGTATGAGAATAAAGCCGATAAAGACCGCGACGATAATATTGAATAATAGTTAAGAAAACAGGCATCTGATATAAACCCGGACAATCTTGTCCGGGTTTTTTTTAGACGAAAGGGGGAAGGGTTGGAGCGGTTACTGCTTGTAAGGCATGGACAGGCGTTTAGCCGGGAAGAAGATATGGAACGGGGATTGACCGTGACAGGAGTAAAGGATACCCGGCGGATAGCGGCTGTTCTTTGCAGGAAAAACGGGCAAGAGAAACGGCCCGGATCCTGGCTAGGGCGGTTGGGGGCAGACTATTGGAAAAGGAGGGCCTTAATTCTCTGGATCCTCCCGAATCGGTTTTGCCCCGGATCGCGGCGTAGGGGAAAGATCTGATGATCGTCAGTCATCTTCCCTTTCTTAATCTTCTGGCCGGTCGGCTTTTGGCTGGCAAGAAGACCGGGAGGTTTGAATTTAGAACTTCATCCGTAATGTCTTTTGTCAGAGAAGATGATGGCTGGCGCTTGGAATGGCAGATAAATCCCGAGGATTGAAGGAAAGGATCGGAAATGGAACTCGAAAAGGCGATTAATAACCGGCAGTCGGTACGGAAGTACTTAAAGAATGATGTAGCGGTCAACGATATAGAAGAGATACTTCAGGCCGGTATCCGCGCCCCTTCCGGATTGAACAATCAGCCATGGAAGTTTCTTGTTCTAAAAGAAAGCCGTAAGGATGGACTGGCGCGATTCACGCGGTATGGGGAAATTATCCGACAGGCACCGAGGGTGATCTGTGTTTTTCTCGATGCCTCGGTTTCATACGACCGGGAGAAAGATATTATGGCCATCGGCGCCTGTATTCAGAACATGCTGCTTAAGGCCTTTTCCCTGAATTACGGCACCTGCTGGCTGGGGGAGATTCTGAACCAGAGGAAACAGGCGCACGCGTATCTTAAGCTAAGCCGCGAGCTGGAACTTCTGGCGGTTATTGCTCTGGGTAGAAGTGCTGATGCCGGTCCGCTGACTTTTAGAAAGCAGCTAAATGATTTCCTGATCGACGATTATTTGGATAGGTCGTCTTGACATAACTGCATGTGTGGTTTATAGTAAAAGACAAGGGGAGGGGTTTTTTATATGGACATTTTATTCTCCCTGACGCCCTTTTAGGTTTGAAGTATTATGTCCGGACAGCAAAGGAAGCCATAACCTCAGGAGTCTTTTTATGAATAAATACGCATTCAAAATAGCTATTTTCGATATGGACGGAGTTATAACTCAGACTGCCCGGGTGCATACTGCTTCCTGGAAAAAAGCCTTTGATGAGTTTCTGCAAAAGCGGGCGGAACAGACCAGCGAATCGTTTCAGGAATTTACGGTAAAGGATTACCTGGAGTATGTTGACGGAAAGCCGCGGCTAAAGGGGATTCAGAGCTTTTTATCTTCCCGGGGTATAACCCTGCCGCCCGGGAACCGCGAGGATCCGCCTGAGGCTGAAACTGTATGGGGGATCGGTACTAAAAAGAATTCTATGTTCCGCGTTCTTCTGGCTGAACAAGGCGTTGATGTGTACGAGCACACTGTTAAGCTTATCCGTCACTTCCGGGAAAATGGAATCAAGACCGCGGTTGTCTCTTCT
>JAGYOO010000250.1 GCA_018399295.1 Candidatus Omnitrophota bacterium
TTCGGAGAGTGACTTGCTTTCTTCTGAATCTTTTATTTTATAAAAACAGGCCTTCACTCCGGCCGCGGCAAAACATTTCCGAAGACTCTCACCGTGAATACGATAGACAGTAGGATTGGTAACCGCGAACAAATACTGCACAGCCATTTTCTTTAGATAGCGCGACAAGCCGTCGAGATCTTCGGAAATGACGATGTCATAATTACGCCCTGGAAGTTTTACTTTGATTTTTTTCATAATTTAAAGAGACCGCTCGATAAACACGAACGGCCTCCGCGATCAATTCGGAAGCCTTCTCCGAAAGGCAGAACATTTCGGAGTACCTCCGCGAGCATCTTTGGGTTTAATTGAGAGTTTCAACGCGTTCGACGACTATTACCGGTATTCGCGATTGCCCCCTATCCAGTCGCCCCCAGACAGCAACATCATGATAGACATAGTCGTTAAGATTGATTGTGTCGCTCTTAAGATAGTAGGCCGCCCTTCCGTCAACTATCAGACGATGAGTGCCGGGCCGGCTGAAAAATCTACCGGTTTCGGCAAGCTTTCCGGTAGCCACCGGTTCTCCGGCCAGGATCGTCCGGCTGGCTGATTCATCCTGTTCGGCAATGGACTCGCTCTTTGCCTGTTCAAGCTGTTCAAGCTGTTCAAGCCGGTTCGCCGCGAGTTTTCCAGCCCTGGTCTCCGAAAACATTTCTGCCAGATTTTGATACTCCTGCTTTAAAAGTTCGGTGTTATTCGGATCATCCTGTTCAAGCTGGCGAATAGAATCCAGCATATTCATCGCCGTGCGGCCGGTCTGCTGCTGGTCGTCATACAAAACTTCCGGCCCCTGTTCCTTAACGAATCCGGCACTGATCCAGGCGTTAAGCTTTTCCGGCGGACGGATCCTGACCCAGGCGCCTTTTCTCTCGATCACCTGTACCATATCACCATCGTCAAGCTGCCCGATAACATTGTACTCAGTACCGGCATTAGCCCGGACATTAACGCGGTTCCCGGTAATCGCACCCTGATCACCGGATGTCGGTTTCAGATAATCGGCGTGAACATAGGCTTGGGCATCCCAAGGCGCCTGAATCTTCAACCATTCGCCCTTTTGCTCCCGAACCAAAACCATATCGCCACGGTCTTTTTTAGTCAAAACTTCGAAGTTAACATCAGGACCGCTACGCACATTTACCGAATCTCCGGTTACTTCCCCCGCATATCCGGCGAACGCCGCCAGCGGCAGCAATAACCAGAATGCCGACAGCAAAGCGATCAGTCTCTTTTTCACTTTCCCCCCGCGGACTTCTTTTCAGCCGGCTTTTTTTCCGCAGCCTTCTTTTCCTCGGCCTTGGCCGGTCCCTTTGTCTTCTTCAGTTTCAGCTTCAGGATTTTTGTTTTCGGAAGTTTAAAAGCGGATGATGATTCTTTCCACTTTCCTTCCTTGCGCAGCTTCTCTACGCGTTCAAACCGCTTCAGCACACTACGCGCCTTTTTCCCTTTTGATGGGGAAAGACTCGGATGAATGGACATTATGTATCAGCTCCTTTCGTTATTCAGATTTCTCTTATCAAACAATCTTTGTAGCGTTTCTTCAACGCGCTCATCTTCTCGGCCGCCGTCTCCCGGTCCTCGTAAGATCCCGCATACAGGACATAATACTCGCCTTTTTTCTGAACAAGGGCGCTGTAACCGGCTGCCTGCAATTCGGCGGCCTCCCGGTTAGCATATTTATCGGAACTGTACGTGACTAGCTGGATCAGGTAATGTCCTGGAGCCAGCTTTTCGTTAACTGGAACTGCTTCGGCCTTCTCAACCGTAACTTCCTTAGCCCCTGCCTCGACCGGAATCTTTCCGGTTATCGCGCTTTTCTCTTCCACAGGAGGAACGGTTTCCACCCGTGCCCGGACTACCTCGCGGTTTTCCGAAACCGTTGAATTCTCCCGGGGGGAAGATTTATAAACTTCCAGCATGGCCAGCTTTTTTCCCCGCTCGATCCCGGTCGCGAACACAATCAGATTTATCATCAGCACCGAGATGACGGTTATTATCGCGACATCCGGACCAATAAATAGCTTGGATTCAGCATCAGAAAAAAACAGAGGTTTTCTAAAAGTGGACTTTTTCTGCCGGTCTTTAAACCTGAACAGCTCAGGCTGAACTTCCTTGTTCTCATAGGCCATTACTGATACCTCCTGTATCTGTAATTTTAATAATTATTATACCAGAAAACAGGCTAAACTCAACACAATAGACAAGTTCAAAGCTTATTCCAGACCCAGGAATTGGAGCCGCTCTGGAATATCTTATTTTTGAAGCGTTTAATGACTTTAACAAACGCGTCGACCACAACCGGATCATATTGCTCACCGCTGGAACGCACGATTTCACTGACCGCCTGAGAGATCGTCCGCTTTTTTCGGTACGGCCGCTGGGACAGCATAGCTTCAAACGAATCAGCCACCGCCAGAATCCGGGATCCTAAAGGGATATCATCCCCCTTAAGTCCGCTGGGATAGCCTTTTCCATCGTAACGCTCATGATGATAGATAATAACCGGCAGAACTGATTTCAACCGTCCACCGATAGGCCTGATGATCTGTGCTCCGATCAACGGATGTTCCCGAATGATCTTGTAGTCTTTTCCGGTTAATTTAGTTGATTTCTTAAGCAGCCGCTCCGGAAGCCCCATCTGGCTGACATTATGCAGCAAGGCCGCATAATACAACACCTTCATCTGTTCCGAGGTAAGTTTCAACTCCATCCCGATAGACATGGTCAGAT
>JAGYOO010000251.1 GCA_018399295.1 Candidatus Omnitrophota bacterium
GGCCGCCGGCGCCCGTAGCCTGTTTCAGCCCGGCGTTCGGCCGGGGCAGGGGAAGAGGCGCGATCAAGATAAAACCGTAATCGACGTCGAGGCCGAGGTAGTGGAAGAAGATGAGAAAGAGCGAAAAGACCGGATTGACAAGCAGGACCTTAAAAGCTAATATAGAAAAAAAGGATTGAACATGAACAGGAAGTTTATTCTCGTTATCTGCGCTCTTCTGTTTCTTATCCCCCGCAATGTTGTCGCTATCCCGGCTGAAGGAACGGTTTTCCCGGAGAAAGATCAGTGGATCGGCGGACTACAGCTAAATAATATTCAGCGCCGTGATTTTAATAAAGTGCCGGGAGGGGGTTCCACTGTGCAGTATTTTGTCCGCGCCTCTTACGGGCTTACCGAATGTTTCAGCCTGGACGGAAAGCTCGGATTGGGGGACATTATCTTTGATCGGGAGAACGCCTCCCGGCTTGAATATCAGACCGGTTTTGCCGGGGGCTATGGATTCCGGTATCTTATCAGCGACGATCCGGACGGATTTACCTCGGTGTTCGGGTTTCAGCATATCAGTATTCATCCCATGGATGTGCTTCTTAACGGAAGCAAGTACGAAGCGGTATGGGATGAATGGCAGGGCACCCTGCTGTTCGGCCATGTCCTGGGAGCCTCCCGCGTTTATGCCGGCCCCCAATACACCACTACCCAGCTGAAATATAAGGTGGATGGAAACAAGCAGCGGCTCAAGGTCGAAGATTTTTGGGGCGCTGTATTGGGCGCGGATATCGAACTGCCACAGGATTTTTACCTGAACCTGGAAGTGCGGTTTCCAGCGGAACAGGGATTCAATATTGGTATCAACCGCCGTTTCTAACCTTCCCGGTTAAAAAGGACCTGTCTTAAATGCGTAAAAAATGGATTGTCCGTTCCGCGGACCCTGAAATCTCTTCCCGGCTTGCCGCGGAAATGAATATGTCTCCGGTTTTGGCCCGGGTGCTTGTCAATCGCGGTATTACTGACCCTGACTCCGCCCGTCACTATCTGTACGGGACAATAAAAGATCTTCACGATCCGTTTAAGCTGAAGGATATGAAGTCCGCGGCCGAGAGGGTGCGCCGGGCCTTGCAGAAAAAAGAACGCATCCTGGTTTACGGTGATTATGACGCCGACGGTGTTACCAGCTGTGCTTTGCTTCATCGGGTCTTTACTTCCTGCGGCGGTAATGTCAGCTGTTACATTCCCCACCGGGTGGATGAAGGCTATGGAATGAACCTTGAGGCCTGCCGGTATATCCGGAAAACCGGATTCGGTCTGGTCATTACCGTTGACTGCGGCATCGGCAGCTTGGAGGAGGTAAAATTTCTCCGCGAGGCGGGAATCGACGTGATCGTTACCGACCATCATCAGCCCCGTGAGAATCTGCCAAAGGCTTACAGTGTTATCAACCCCTGGCGTTCGGACTGTTCCTATCCTTATAAAGAACTGGCCGGAGTCGGGCTTGCGTTTAAGCTGGCACAGGCGGTTACCGGGGAAGACCTGGACGAGTACCTGGATCTGGTTGCCCTGGGCACGGTAAGTGATGTTGCGCCTCTTACCGGGGAAAACCGGTTAATGGTCCGCCGCGGGCTGGAGGTGCTTACCAACACCGATAAACACGGCCTTGCCGCCCTGATCGAGGTTGTCCGGCTCCAGAAGAAACAACTGCAGGCCTCGCACCTCGGATTTATTCTTGGACCCCGGATAAACGCGGTCGGCCGGGTCGGATCAGCGGAAAAGGCATTGAACCTTCTTCTCAGCCTTAACCGGGAAGAGTCGCTGGTTCTGGCAACCGAACTCGACGGACACAACCGGGAACGGCAGCAGATCGAACTAAAGACCTTTAAGCAGGCAATGGCCCAGGCGGAGGAGATAAATTTTAAGCACAGCCATACCGTAGTGCTGCATGATGACTCCTGGCATCCGGGTGTTATCGGTATTGTGGCCTCGCGGATTGCCGAAAAGTTCTACCGGCCGACTATCCTTATCGCTACGGGCAACGGCAAAGGAAAAGGCTCGGGCCGGTCGATCCGCAACTTCCACTTGTTCGACGCCCTGTGCAAGTGCAAACACCTGCTCGAGGAATTCGGCGGCCATGAAAAGGCCGCGGGCCTGAGCATCCAAAAAGAAAACCTGGCCGATTTTAAGGATTTCTTTAATAAGACCGCGCAAGAAGTGCTGACGGCCGAAGATTTTATCCCTCAGATAATCACGGATATGGAGATTCCGCTTAGCGCGTTATCCGAAGGACTTATTCAGGAAATCGAGAGATGTGCTCCTTTTGGCCAGGGAAATCCCTCTCCGGTATTTATCTCCCATGACCTCAAGCTGCGCGGTCAGCCCAAGGCCCTGCGCAACAATTACTTTAAGCTCTGGCTTACCGATGGCGATCTGACCTGCGAGTCTATAGTCCGGGGTGGAGAACTTGACCTTGCCGGCTTTGATCAGGGAGGAGTCTCGGCTGTCTACTCACCCGCCATGAACCACTGGCAGGGCATCTCTACGATTCAGCTAAAACTAAAAGACCTCACCCTAACCGAACTAGCACGTGAAGATTGAGCTGATAAGCGTATTAGCTCAATCTAGCTCATAAGCTCATGAGCTCATAGTTGTATGGGATTTATATTTAGTATTTTAGGAAAAGAAAAAAAATAGAAGATAAGGAACCAGATCTAACTTGCGAAGTTGGATTTTTTTGTTTAGTTCTTAGTATTTCTTTTA
>JAGYOO010000252.1 GCA_018399295.1 Candidatus Omnitrophota bacterium
TCTGGAGCGGGCGAAGGGAATCGAACCCTCGTATTCAGCTTGGGAAGCTGATGTTCTACCACTGAACTACGCCCGCCATGATTAGATTATGAACATTTTTCAATTTAAACAGGAAATCCAGTCTCGGTATTCCTGAATTCCACTACTTATTCTACGCCGTATCTTCCAGATTGTCCATCAGCTTGATCGAACAGAACTTATCACACATCGAACAGACATCTTTCGTTCCAGCCGGTTTTCCGGTCCGGTTCCGGTATTCCGTAAAAAGTTTTGGATCAAGCGAAAGAGACAACTGACTTTCCCAATCCCGGTCCTTCCTGGCCTGCGAGAACCGGCGTTCGAGCTCCCAGCTCCGAGACCGTCCACGGGCGATATCCCCCGCCCGAGCGGCAATCCTGCTGGCAATCACTCCCTGTTTAATATCCTCCAGATCCGGCAGACTTAGATGTTCAGAAGGCGTGACAAAACAGAGATAATCAGCACCGGCGGCCGCGGCCACGCCCGCGCCGATAGCCGCGGTAATATGATCATATCCCGCTCCACTGTCACAGACCAACGGGCCAAGCACATAAAACGGAGCGTTGGCGCAGTATTTTTTCTGCAGCTGCACGTTTTTTGCAATCTGATTCAACGGGACATGTCCCGGCCCTTCGATCATTACCTGCACTCCCGACCGTCTGGCCTGTTCCGCCAGTTTTCCCAGCAACCGCAGTTCCGCCAGCTGCGCCCGATCGGTGGCATCCGCCAGTGCTCCCGGGCGAAGACCATCTCCCAGGCTCAAAGTCACATCATATGTCTTCATTATTTCAAGAATCTGAGCAAACTCAGTAAACAGAGGATTCTCCGTCTTATTCGTCCGGATCCAGTTGGCCATTATCGCCCCACCGCGACTGACAATCCCCATTAACCGCGGATGCGTTTCCATTACCCGCAGACTCTTCCGGGTTACTCCACAATGAAGGGTGAAAAAATCCACACCTTCACGCGCCTGTTCAGTAATGACCTGGATAAGATCCGCTGCCGTCATTTTTAAAAAGCTGCCGTGTTTTTTTTCCGCTCGGGTCGCGGCCTCATAGATGGGAACAGTGCCTATCGGAATGGGAGAATTATTTAAGATTATCTCCCGAGTCTTTTTCAGCCCCGGTCCAATGCTGAGATCCATCACCGTATCGGCCCCGAAGTCCACAGCGGCCTTAAGCTTATTCAATTCCAGCCGATTATCATACTTTGCCGGTGAAGTTCCAAGGTTGGCATTCACCTTAACGCTCAAACCTTCTCCAATCGCGCAGGGCTGCGTCAGCTTTTTAATCCGATTAACCGGAACGACCGCGCGTCCTGCTGCGATAAGCCGGTTCAATTCCTGCGGGGTCATACCCTCCGCGGACGCTATCTTTTTCACTGATTCGGTTATTACTCCTGCCGCGGCTGATTCCAATAATGTTTTTTTCATCCTAAACTTTCTTTTATTCTGGTTGTAAGCCCTTTAAGATCATCACAATCCGCGAAAAGACGGCAAAAAACCGCTCTCTCCGCTCCAGCCGCCTTCAGCTTCTCAAGCGCCGGAATATCGATGCCACCAATACAAAAGACAGGTTTATCAGTAAAACGGACCGCGTTAGAGATATCTCCCGTTCCCAGAGCTTCACGTTCCGGCTTGATCAAGGTCGGAAATATCGGACCCAGGGCCAGATAGTCCACAGATTCTTTCGCGGCTGATTCAATTTCCGCTAAGGAATGGCAGGATTTACCAATGATCTTATTTCCCAGCAGATGCCGTGCCTCAGCAACAGGAATATCTCCCTGTCCCAAATGAACCCCATCAGCGTCACTGAGAATGGCGATATCGGGTCGATCGTTTATGATAAAAAGGAGTTTTCCGGCTGTGTATTTTTTAAGCCGCCTAGCAAGCGCCAGCGCCTCTTTGTCTTCTGCTGCCTTAGCGCGAAATTGAACCATATCTACTCCCGCGTCCACCAAAGCGCGAACATAATCAACCAGATCTGCGTGCCGGCCGCGGACAGTGTAATCAATTATCACATACACTGATGATTTTTTCAATAGAACGTTTTTCGATTCCATAAACCGCGTATCTCATCTTTTTCATTGATACGGCCTTCTTCGAATCATAGAGCTTAAGGAACTCTTCCAGAACCCGCAACGACTCCTTAACACGCTGACAATTGGCCAGATATATCCCCAGCACGCCGTCACGTTTTAATTCGCTCTTTACCGTAAATTTCCCAACATCAGCTTCTATTCCCCGCTGCCGTAAACCATTGAATTGATCCAGGGCAGAACAGTCCAGCAGGATATCGTTAAGATCATGCCTGATCCGTTTCAGCGCCCGGGTCAAATTCCGGTCGTCCAGAATAAACCGGGCCACGTCTTCAAGCACCCGCAGCCCTTCCCGCAGGCGGTTCAGGTTAGCGTCGAACAGCCGGCTTATTTTTTCCCGTGACACAGTTTTTTCGCGCAATTTTTTCAATAAGCCCCGTAGTGGAGAATCCCTTTTCAAATTTAACTGTTAACACCTTGCCTCCGGAAGACAACACATGGCCCGCACCGGCGATCTCCGTATTCTTCCAGTCCGCTCCTTTTATCAGAACATCCGGCTGCAGGCGTTTAATAAGCCCTTCCGGCGTCAGGGCCGTAAATAAGGTCACATAATCAACGCTCTGCAATGCCGCCAGCACGCCCATTCTCGCTTTTTGCGGATTCAGCGGACGCTGCTCTCCCT
>JAGYOO010000253.1 GCA_018399295.1 Candidatus Omnitrophota bacterium
CTCTGTGGTTAAAAATTTCATTAAATTATCGCGGTAAATGAAAAAAGTGTTAACTATTTTGGTATAAGACATTCCAATGACTATGAAAGTTTTGTTGCTTACTCTTCTGCTGACCTTATTTCTGCTGACTCCGGCCATGGCTTATACTTTTGATCCGGTGTTTAACGATACCCTGGGCGCGATGCTGGAAGGTGATTATAACGCGGTGCGGGAGAGCTGTCTGGTCCTCGAGGCGGCGTCCGGCCCGCAGGTAAAGGCAGAGGCTGTTTATCTTCAAGGCATCTGTCTGATGGAACAGGGCGAGTTCGCTTCCGCCCGGAACACCTTTAAGCGCGCCCTGTTTTCGGCCTCGTCCGATCTGGCAACCCGGGTTTATATCGGAATCGCCGATACCTATTATCAGCAGTACTCATACGATAAGGCCGCGGATATCTATGAACAGCTTCTCGAAAAACACGCGGATTCCGATCTTCTGGCAATGCTTTACTTTAAGCTGGGAAAGTCCTCGCAGAAGCTGAGTAAATGGGCAAAGGCGGATGAGTGTTTTAAGCAGCTTAAGGAGAAGTATCCCTCCAGTCTGGAGGCCGGTCTTATCAAGAACAGCGATGCCGGGGGGAATTTCTTCACGGTCCAGGTCGGTTGTTTTACCAATGCCGATAACGCCCGCAAGCTTTGCGCTGATTTGAAATCCAAGGACTATCCCGCGTATATTACCGAACTTTCTTCTAAAGGCAAGACTTTGTATCGGGTCCGGGTCGGCGAGTATGTTTCGCTGCTGTCGGCCGAGTATACCGGACGCCGCCTCCAGGAGCAGGAAAATCTTCCTACCCATATATTCCCCTGATCTGAATTTTTTCTTTTGATTTCGGTATTTCCTTCGGATCAAAAGTAGTATAATTAAAATCCTATGAACACCGCGTCCGCCTTCAGTCCGTTGCTGGCGGCTCTTGCCGCCGGTATCTTTACCTGGGGCTGCACCGCCCTGGGCGCGTGCGTCGTATTTTTCACGAGAAGATTCAGTCAAAAACTGATGGATGGAATGCTCGGGTTTACCGCCGGGGTGATGCTTTCGGTCAGCTTTTGGTCACTGCTGGCTCCGGCAGTCCAGATGTCTGAGGGCGGTAATATCCCTTCCTGGGTGCCTCCGGCCGGCGGTTTTCTGATTGGAGTCGTGTTTCTCCGGCTGCTTGATAAACTGCTTCCTCACTTGCACATAAACTTTTCAATGAACGAGGCGGAAGGGATAAAGACTTCGTGGAAACGAAGTACATTACTGATTTTAGCAATAACCCTGCATAATATTCCGGAAGGTCTGGCCATTGGTATCGCTTTTGGCGCGGCAGCCGCCGGATTTCCCGAGGCGTCTTTCTCCGGAGCGCTGGTTCTCGCGCTGGGAATCGGAATCCAGAATTTTCCCGAGGGTTTTGCCGTATCGTTTCCGTTATATCGGGAAGGGGTGTCCAGGTTGAAGAGTTTCTGGTATGGCCAGCTTTCGGCCGTGGTCGAACCGATAGCCAGCGTGATCGGAGCCCTGGCTGTCCTTGCGGCGAGACCGCTGCTTCCCTATGCGATGGGATTCGCGGCCGGGGCAATGCTGTTTGTGGTTATTGAAGAGGTTATTCCGGAATCGCAGCGCAATGGAAATACTGACCTGGCGACCGGGGGGGCGATGCTGGGGTTTATTTTAATGATGGCTCTGGATGTGGGGTTAGGTTAGAGAAGGGTGAACTGTGAATAGACTTGATAAACAGCTTAAAAAAATGGTGCTGGAGTTTCAAAAAGGCGAAGTGACGGAGTATCATATCTATAAGGCGTTGGCCCGCCGGACGAAAAGTGACAATAACCGCGATGTTCTGTCCCGGATCGCGGAAGAAGAACTTCGGCACTATGATATCTGGAAAAACTATACCGGGATGGAGATAAAGCCGGATAAACTTAAAATAGGGTTTTACGTCATGCTCTCCGCGTTGTTTGGCGTCACCTTCTGCATAAAGCTTATGGAAGGAGGAGAAAGCCGGGCCCAGGATGCTTACGAAAGATTGTCCAGGGATGTTCCTGAGGCTGCTGAGATACAGAAAGAAGAATTCGAGCATGAAAACCAGCTTGTCCGGATGATCGATGAAGAACGTCTGGCTTATATTGGTTCAATGGTGTTAGGTCTTAATGACGCCCTGGTCGAGTTTACCGGAGCTTTGGCGGGGTTTACGTTCGCTTTGCAGAGTTCGCGTCTGATTGCTATTACCGGGATGATCATGGGAATTTCGGCGTCGCTTTCCATGGCCGCCTCGGAGTATCTTTCGACAAAAACTGAGGCAGAAGGGAAAAGTCCCCTGAAGGCGGCATTCTATACCGGAACCGCGTATGTTATAACTGTTGTTGTTCTGGTTTTTCCGTTCTTTTTTTTCTCAAATCATTTTCTTTCCCTGGGTGTGACCCTGCTGCTGGCGGTTCTGCTTATTCTGGTCTTTAACTTTTATTATTCAGTGGTGAAAGAACTCCCGTTCAAGGCCCGGTTCCTAGAGATGCTGGCCATAAGTATGGGAGTAGCCGGGCTCAGCTTTCTTATCGGAATGATAGTGAGGAATGGGCTGGGGGTGGCGCATTAGCCCTTCGACTTCGCTCAGGGCGAGCTCATTAGCTCATAAGCGCATGAGTAGAGAGTAGAGAGAGCAGAGGGCAGAGAACGTGTGATATCCTGAAAATGGTTGACAGAAAGGAGCCTGTCAATGAATCAA
>JAGYOO010000254.1 GCA_018399295.1 Candidatus Omnitrophota bacterium
GCTCCGAACTCCAGTGAGCCGCCAGGCGAGCGTGCTAAGCGCAGCGATAGCGAAGCGATTAGCGAGCGTTACTCTTTCCTGAATAGTGTTTCAAGCAGAACACGGGCTATGTTGTCGGCTAAAAGGCGGTTGCCCTCATCATTGCAGTGGCCGAAGGCCCCGGCGAAATTGTCCATGAAGTATGTTTTATACCCGTTCTTCCGCACCGCGTCTTTGAACACATTTTCGTTGTCAACGAAAATAACCTTGTCATCAGCAGAGAGCGCCTCGCGGACAGAAGAGATGCCGGTACTGGGATAGGAAACACAAACAAGAATGATGTCTTTTTCCCGGCAGATCCGTTGCAGGGCGCGGTAGTTCATGGCCGTAACCGTTCGCTGGAAGTCCTCTCGCCGATTTTCCGCCTCGCGAAAATAATCCAGCGCCTGTTCGTGCTCGTTGCTTTCCGAACTCAGCACAGCGAGTCCCGCGTACGCCCGCTCCGGATCATACTCAGCCAGTTTCTCATAAGCCGATTTCGCCCGACCGTACTTGCCCTGGCTCCGCAGGCAACTCGCCAGCTCAATGTATCCGCCCTCGTGCGCCGGCTCCAGCTCAATTACTTTAGAAAACATCACCTCCGCCTGGGAGTAATCTCTCACATCGCGGTAATACAAACCAAGGCCGTAATAAGCGTCGGCATTGTCTTTATCAAGCGTTAAAAGCCGTTCAAAAACCCGGACCGCTTCCCGGTGCTTCCGCTGGATCCTCAGGCAGTACCCCAGCTCCACGTACGCCCGTTCGCTTTCCCGGATCTCCAGGGCCTCTTCAGCCATCAGAAGAGCCTCATCATAATAGCCCTGTTTCCGCAGCAGCCAGCTCAGCTCCAGGCGAAGCTGGTCGCTGCCCGGAAAAGCCCGCAGACCAGCCGCGAATGTGGCCATTGCTTCCTGATAACGGTTGTTTTCCCGATAGAGTGATCCCACGATTTGATAGATGTCTTCCTCGTCAGAGAAGAGGCGAATCAGGCCGTCATAAATCTTATCAGCCTCATCCCATTTACCCTGCAGCTCCAGGCTGCGTTCCAGCTCCATAAAGATGCTTATAAGAATCTCACGGCCAGCAGGACTAAGGCAAAGGCGGGACCAGGCGGGATCGCTCCGTGAAACGAGATTGAGATTTTCCACGGTCCGGCGAAGGACTGTTTCCGCTTCCGAAAGCCGTTCCAGCAGGATGAGACAGCTGCCCAACTCCCGGATTGCCTGGTAATTCACCGGGTTGTTCTTGACGGCCGCGGAGATGTACTTCACGGCCTGTTCCTCATTCCCCCGGTCCATCTCGTTACGCCCCGCTTCCAGTAGGCACCAGGAATCCGAAGGGTCCAATCTGGCAGCGGTTTCGAACAGCCGCAACGCCTCGTCGTGCCGCTTCATTTTCCGCAGACAGGTACCCAGCCCTGTATAAGCAGCAGGGTGGTCGGGATCTACCTCGATAGCCTGCTCTAACATCCGTACCGCTTTTTCCTGCTGTTCAAGTCCGTCATAGCACCGGCCGAACTCCAGCCAGACCCAGTAATTCCCCGAATCGATATCGCAGGCCTTCTGCAGGATGTCGATGGCCTGACGATACTGGCCATGGTTGCGGAACTCCACGGCAAGTTCCATCAGAAGGGGCAGATTCTCAGGGTTCTTCCTGACAGCGACAGCCAATTCTTTTCCCCTCTGACTCACCGTCTCCGGCGTGCCAACGGCGGCATGCCCTTCTCCGGAAGAGGCATCTTTCGGAACGCGTGACTTGATCCGAATTTTCCAAACGGCCTTTCGAAATGCCGAAACAAGCGGGCTTTTCGAAAGGTGCAGGCAGAACAGCCTGAAAAGTTTGACGACCTTAAGCCGCCTTAGTGCCAGCGGACGGCCTTCATGAAAAGGAGCGTAGCTTCTGGCCTGGCGGGAATCATTAATGCCCATCATGGTAATTATCATTTTCGGCCGGTATTTTTCGATATAGCTGGAAACCTGTGCCAGGATGGCTGAAGTATCGGTGCTGGGAACCGCCCTGTTAATAACGCTACACCCGGAAGCGGATGTCCGACGGTTAAGAATACGTTCAAGTTGACGGGGCCACGAGAAATCCCCCCCGCACGCAGTTGTCGATTCACCAAGGCATAGGATCCGGTAGCCAAAATAATTCTGCAAAGAATCACGGTTTCGGAGATCCTGAAAGGTGAGATAGGCGCTACCTGCCAACCGCAATCCGACTTCTAAAAGAAAAACCGCGGCAATCAACCCCGCGGCAATCAATCCCAGTTTTTTCCCTAACGATAATCTCTTCATTTATTATGATTATACCCAAAAATCTTTTGGTTTTCAACGCTTGCTTAACGCTCGCTGGCGCTCGCGCCGCTATGAGCGATGTGGACGCTTCGCTTAGGACGTTCGCCTTTCGGCTCTCTGGAGTTCGGAGTTCGGAGTTCGGAGCACGTTCGCTTCGCTCACTGGAGTAGGATGTATTGATGTTTTAAACTAAACCAGAGAGGGAGGATTTCAGGCCTTGGTATGAATTTCGGGAAGCAAGGGGGGGGCTGTGCCCGCCCACCCTCCATGGTTAACTGACCGAACGTAGTGAGGAAGACCAGGGAGTCTAAATATTTACACATCCCGTGGCGCCTTAGGAAGCGCAGGAGCAATCCTACGGTTTGGTTTTTCCGTGAAGTGCTTACCTGAGATCCCCTTTTAGGGGCTGGGGGTCTTACA
>JAGYOO010000255.1 GCA_018399295.1 Candidatus Omnitrophota bacterium
TCGAGCACCACACACGCTTTCCGAATGCGCCCGTGAACTGAAAATTGCAGGCGCCAAAAGTGTAACCGCGTTAACCCTGGCGCGTTAATCCGAAAAATGCATATTCTTAAAAAATACATATTAAGCGAATGGTTTTCTCTGTTTCTGCTTTCCCTGGTCATAATCAGCTTTGTCCTGGTAATCGGAAACGTATTTAAGATGGTGGAGCTGATAGTCGCCAAAGGCGTTGACCCGGTCAGCGTCGGAAAGCTATTCGCCTATCTGCTGCCGTCCCTGCTCATCTTCTCCATTCCGATCTCCGTGCTGACCGGAACCCTGCTCGGATTCGGAAGATTGTCTTCGGACAATGAGATAACCGCGATGCGAGCGAGTGGAATAAGTCTCTTCTATATCATCTTCGATCTTCTGCTAATCGCCGGTCTGTTAAGCGGCATCTGTCTTTACTGCAACGATACCCTGATCCCGCAATCCCATTTCCAGGTCCGCCGGATCATGAAGGAGATCGGCCTTAAACAACCCACTGCCTATCTGGAGGAAAGAACTTTCATCAAGGCCTTTCAGGATCATATCATCTTTATTTACCGGATAAAGGGCAATCGACTCGAAGGGATTCGGATCTACCAGCCTCAAGGGGAGAAACCGACCCGAACGATTATCGCGGAAAGCGGGGAATTCATAAGTATCCCCGAAAAGAACGCGGTCAAACTCATCCTTAGAAAAGGGATTGCTGATGAACCTAATTTTGAAGATCCGGAGATGTTCTACAAAGTAAAGTTCAAGACCTATCGCCTCCCTCTGCAGCTGGAAAAAAATGATTCCCCGCAAAAAATAAACAAAAAGATATCAGAGATGAGCAGTCGGGAGATCCGGGAGGAAATCACAAAGATGCGCAGGCTAAGCGTCGACCCCACCCCCCTGATTGTAGGTCTGCATAAAAAACTGGCCCTGTCTTTCAGCAGTCTTGCCTTTACTCTGATCGGAATTCCCCTGGCGATTAAACTTAACCGACGGGAACGTTCTCTTGGTTTCGGATTAAGCCTGATCATCTGTCTGATATACTATATGCTGATGGTGCTCGGTGAGGGCCTTGCTATCAGAGGCACGATCGATCCGATAACCGGTATCTGGCTGCCGAATACACTGCTCGCCGTCGCGGGCATATATCTTATATATAAAGTCGTAGAAAAATAAGTTATGAAAATTATAAAACGATATATTCTGGGTCAATTTTTTCAGCCGTTCTTCTGGTGTCTGGTTCTGTTCATTGGCCTGTTCTGGGTCATCGACCTGTTTGAACACATCGACGAGATCGTTAAGGCCGGAGTCCCGCCTTACGTCCTCTGCGACTATTACTTTTCCCTCACACCCTATATCTTCGTGCAAATCAGTCCGATAATAATGATCCTTGCCACTATCTATACTCTCAGCAACATGAACCGATCTAATGAGATAATGGCCATCAAGGCGGTAGGAATCAACCTCTGGAGCGTCATTAATCTGTTTCTCGCTATCGGTCTGCTGATGAGCGCCGCCAGTTTTCTGGTGAACGAACGCGTCCAGCCTGAACTCTACCTGCACGCGCAGGAACTCAAGGATAATTATTTTCGTAATCAGCCGGGAACGGAAGTCGTTAACCGCGAGATGCGGGATATAAGCTTCTACGGTTCCGGCAACCGTATCTTCATCATCAACAGTTACGATATCGATCGCAAGCAGATGAATAATGTGATCATCTCGCAAAATGACGAACAAAACCGCCTTCTCCGCCAAATAGCAGCTAAACGGGCGCAATGGATGGATGGCTACTGGATGTTTTATGATGCGATAATCACTGATTATGAAAAAGGGGAATTAAGCGGAGAACCGGTTCACCATACCGAAAGCGTCCTGGATATCAAAGAGACACCCCGGGATATCGAAAGAGCTAATATTCAGCCCAATCTGATGAGCTACTGGAGACTGAAAAAATACATCCGCCGACTCGAAGCCAGCGGTTTCGACACCACCCGGGAACTCGCTGTCTTTTACAGCAAAACCGCTCTGCCGTTGGCGAATTTTATTCTGGTGTTCTTCGCGGTTCCGTTCACGCTGACCCGCCGACGCGAGTCCAGCGCTCTTCTGGGCATTTCTCTTAGCGTAGCCATCAGTTTCAGCTATTGGGGAGTAAACGCCGTAAGCCTGTCTCTGGGGAAAATCGGAACAATGCCCCCTCTGGTCGCAGCCTGGATGCCCAACCTGTTTTTCCTCATGCTTGGACTCAGCCTGATCGATTCCGTAAAGAAATAAGAGGAAAAACTGATAAGCTCATGAGCTCATAAGCTCATTAGTAAAACAAAAGCGCTTAAACCCAAAATTTGATTAATCTGATTCTAAAATGATTAAACTGATTAAAACAAAGCCTCTGTTTACGAGTTTATCGTTTCCTCATAAGTGAGGCGCCGCATACGACCAGACCGCGAACGTCCACCTATCGCATAGCAACCAGCAACGCCTAAGCCGCCCTTTCGTTCTCTGCACTCTCTGTGTTCTCTGTGTTCTCTGTGTTCTCTGTGTTCTCTATGTTCTCTATGTTCTCTGTGGTTTAAGTCTTTTTTGTCTTTTGTCTTTTGTCTTTTGTCTTTTGTCTTTTTGCTTTTGTCTTTTTGCTTTTTGCTTTTGTCTTTTTGCTTTTTGCTTATGAGCTTATGAGCTTATGAGCTTATGA
>JAGYOO010000256.1 GCA_018399295.1 Candidatus Omnitrophota bacterium
GGTGACTGTGACTTAACCTAACCACGCATCGTAACGCTCGCCGAGGGGCGGACCGAATGGACCGCAGGGTCCTGGTTAAGCCGCAGAACACAGGCCCCCTTTTCATCCCGCGCGATCATATGAAAACCGCCCGGCGCGATATAAGCGTGTCCGGGCCGGACAATATCCCCGTCCTTTGCCTCCCTTACCTCTATCTGGCTGATACCATTAAGCCGTTCGGCCATCGAGGCGGTAAATTCAACCGGCATATGCTGCACGATCAAAAACGCCGCCGGGATGTTTTTCGGAAAATACGGCAGAATTTCTTTTATCGCCTTCGGGCCTCCGGTTGAGGCTCCCAGCACCACCAGCCTCTTTATCTCCCCCGCGAGCTCCACCTCGCTGTCTCCATCCGCCTGCAATGCCCGGCGGGCCAGCAGGGCGCGGATCTGTCCCGCGTTCACGCGGCTGGCAGCCTTAACCTGGGAAATAATATTCTTATCATCAGATTTCGTTGCGGCGCGCGGCTTATTCACAATCGCCACCGCTCCCATCTCTAACGCCCGGGTTTCGTTGATCCGGTTTTCAGTAGCAATCGAGATAACCACCGGAACCGGGAACTGATCCATCAGATAATCCAGGGCGGCAAACCCATCAACCTCGGTCATGTTCAGATCCATGACAATCACGTCCGGTTTCAGTTTCACGGCCTTATCTATTGCCTCCAGCCCGTTACGCGCGTGGGCAATAACCTCTATCTCCGGGTCCGCCTCAAGAATATCAGTGAACCGATAGCGCATCAGGGCGGAGTCGTCCACCAGAAGAACCCGGATCATATCTCCTTTTCTCCGTGCGCCACCGTCCGGATCCTGAGTTTACCGGTTACAAGATCAAAAAACAAAGATCTCCCGTAATCGCCGCCGGTATCTTCCGCCACCAACCTTACACCCAGTTCCCGCAGAACCTCTTTTGACTTTTCAATATTCCTCTGCCCGATATTAAATACCGAGTTATTGCTGGCGAAACCGAACATATGCGCGCCCCCGGTAAGTTTCGCCTTCAGATACCTTTTATCTCCGCCCGCCTCCAGGATGTTCTGAAGGAGGTCAGGAATAGCCGTATTAACGCACTTGGCCCGGTTAAGCTTATTCCGGATTATATTGATATCCGGAAGCATGATATGAGCCATGCCTCCGACCTTGTTTATCTGATCGTAGATAGTCACCCCGACACAGGAACCAAGTCCGAGGGACGTAAGGACCATCGGCGCGGCCGCGATCTTGAGCTCGGCCATGCCGACATTGATCTCTCTTTCCCGTTCATCCATCGCTCTCACCCAAAGTCTTTAATATTGCCTGAAAACTTCCAGGGTTCGGTAGCAGAAAAAAATGACCCCTGACGCTTTTTTTCGCATCCACGAATTCCGAATCCAGGAGCAGCGCGTAAGCGCTGGCAGCGGCCAGCTCGATGAGGATATAGTCCATCAATGCGCCGGCCATGTCGATAACTATTCCCGGAGTGGAAGGAATTAAGCTTAATCTGGTAAAATGAGCAAATGTGGTTAAATAAGAGGCCGAAACAATGCTTCCGGCTTCCTTGATCGCCGACTGGTCCATCTCGGTAAAAATCCCTTTGCCGCGTGACTTATGGCCGGTAAGAATGTCGGCCAGAACCCGGGCGTCAGCCTGAGGGAACAGCAGCAGAATAACTCCGGGGGCGTCTCCCAGGACCTGCAGAACCACTCCGACCATCAACTGGGACGCCCCCCCCACCGCGTCCGGGACCTGCTCCACGGGCAGAAAATGAACTCGCGGGACGTTCATGTTGATCGTCCTGTCTAACAACTGAGAAAAGGCGGTAGCGGCATTACCGGCGCAGATATTGCCGATCTCCTTAAGCGTGTCTTTCTGCCGCTCGTTGAGAACTATCCTCTCCTTCAAGATATTCTTCCCATATTCACCGCGGGCAATTTATCCCTCCAGCACGCGTTTGGCCGCCTCCACTACGCGTGAAGGCTGAAACGGCTTGGTAACAAAATCCTTGGCCCCGGACTGGATCGCTTCAACAACCAGGGCATGCTGCCCCATGGCGCTGACCATCAGGATCTTGGCGTTAGGATCGGAATTGATAATGATCTTCACCGCTCCGATACCGTCGATATCATCAACCTTGGGCATTACAATATCCATTGTCACCAGCTCCGGCTTAAGCGCCGCGTATTTATCTACCGCGTCTTTCCCGTTTTCCGCTTCGCCGACTACCTCATAACCTTCTTTTTTGAGGATGTCTCCGATCATCTTGCGCATGAAAACCGCGTCGTCTACCACTAATACTTTCGCACCCATTTTTCGCGCCTCTCCTTTCTTAAGAATCTTGCTTGAAATTTTCGCTTTCGGTTTCTTTTTCCCCGTGCTTCCGGATATGATGCATGTCCTCCGGGCTTAACACCTCGTTCAGGTCGAGCAGGATCAACAGCCGATCCCCCAGTTTACCCACGCCGCGCAGATAGCGTTCGTGAATATCCGTATCGATCAAGGCGGGGGTCTCTTCGATTTCACTCTCCGAGATTCTAAGAACCTCAGAAACCGCGTCCACAATCATCCCTACGGTCTGCCCCTCCACCTCAACGACCATGATCCGGGAGCTCTCGGTCCGGCCCTGAGAAACAAGGTCCAGTTTACGGGAAAGATCGATCACCGTGACAATCCGTCCCCGC
>JAGYOO010000257.1 GCA_018399295.1 Candidatus Omnitrophota bacterium
TACCGCGATCTTTGTTCTTTGAAAAACAATCCCTGCAGTAAACAGGACGATCACCGCTCGGTTTGAACGGGACTTCACATTCTTTTTTGCATTCCGCGCAGATTGCCTTGTGCATCTCTCTCGGCCGTCCGCCAAAACCACCATCTTGTCTGAATCCCATACTTCCTCCTTGTCCGCCCTCAGGGCGAACTTTAGCCTTCATGATACATGCTTCACGTTTTGCTGCCTTTGAGTCTTATAGCTCGGGTGCGATATTCACATTATAAGCGCAAGGGCCTTTATCGGAGTTCTCAACTTCGAACTCAACGGTTTCATCTCCCCGGAGAGCATCAAATTTAGTGCCGACAAGACTGCTTTGATGGAAAAACACCACTCTGCCGTCCGTATCGTCAATAAAGCCGAAGCCCCTATCGCGAACTATTTTATTGATCTTTCCTTTATGCATATCGCATCTCCTTAAGAAACAGGGCCCGGGACACGCCCGGGCCCTGATCTAAGCTATACCTTTACTACCTTTACAGCCTGTTCACCCTTAGGGCCCTGCGTGATCTCGAACTCGACCTGCTGACCATCTTCTAAGGACTTATAGCCGTCGCCCTGAATTTCACTATGGTGTACGAATACATCATTACCGGACTCAGGAGTGATAAAACCATAGCCTTTTGAGCTATTGAACCATTTTACTGTTCCTCTTGCCATTACTTACTACACCTCCTTCTTTCTAAATTATAGTAAATAACCGCAGTAGAAACAAAAAACCGCAAGGCGAACTTTCTCTTCCCTCACGGTCGAAGACTTCAATTCCCTTATTTACTATTGGCACAAATATACTCTATTTCCTTTGGTTTGTCAACTAAATTATGCTGATTTATACTGGCCGAACCGGCAGAAGTGTAACCCTCTGATAACAAATTATTTGCGCTCCTTACGGCTTTCCCGCTTGCGATCGATCTCCGCCAGAATCTGCTTACGCAATCTTACATGCTTGGGCGTGATCTCAACCAACTCGTCGTCATCAATAAACTCCAGAGCGAACTCAATCGTCATCTGCCGGGGCGGGATAAGCGCGATCGCGTCATCGCTGCCGGAGGCGCGCATATTAGTAAGCTTTTTTCCTTTTAACGCGTTCACTACCAAGTCATTGCCTTTATTATTGACTCCGACGATCATTCCCTCATACAACTTTTCTCCCGGCTTGACGAAGATCTCCCCGCGCGGCTGAAGGTTATACAAAGCGTAAGCTACGGCGTCGCCGTTTCCATGCGAGATAAGAACTCCGCTCTGCCGCGTCGGCAGGTCTCCCTTATAGGTCTGATACTCCAGGAAGTTTTGGTACATTATCCCACTGCCCCGGGTCATCATCATAAACTCGCTTCTGAATCCGATCAGCGCCCTGGAGGCGATTGTAAATTCCATCCGCGTAGTACCCAGGGTGGTTGTCTTCATCTCGCGCATCTGGGCCTTGCGGCCTCCGATCGCCTGCATCACCGCACCCTGATACTCTTCCTCGACCTCGATAACCACCTCTTCGACAGGCTCCAGTGTCTGCCCACCCATTTGCTTGAGAATAACCTGCGGCCGGGAGACTTCCATCTCATATCCCTCACGGCGCATTGTTTCAATTAGAATAGCCAGATGCAGTTCCCCCCGACCGGAGACCTTCAACCGGTCGGTTCCCGCGACATCTTCTACCTTGATCCCAACGTTGATCATTGCCTCATGCGTCAGCCGCTCCCGCATATGCCGGGAAGTTAAAAACCGGCCCCCGTCCTTACCGGAAAGCGGGCTGGTATTATGCGAAAAATTCATCGATATCGTCGGCTCGTCGATCTTGATTGCCGGCAGGCCCTTCGGATCATCAATGCTGGCCAGGGTCTCTCCGACCTCAACTCCCTCGGTTCCCGCGATCAGGATAATATCACCGGCAGTAGCCTCCGTCGCCTCGACCCGGGCCAGTCCCCGGTATTTCATGATCTTTGTTGCCTTTCCTTTGGCAATCGTCCCGTCCCGTTTTACCAGAGCAACGGGTTCTCCCACGCGGACAGACCCGTGAAAAATCCGGCCGATAGCGATCCGGCCGACATACGAATCATAGTCCAACATGGTTACCAGCATCTGAAACGGCAATTCAGGGTCGGCTATCGGCGGCAGCACCCGGTGCAGGATCGTCTCCAACAACGGTTTCATCGAATCTTTTGGCTCATCAAGATCCAGGGTCGCGTACCCGTCCTTGCCGGAGGCATAGACAATTGGGAAATCAAGCTGCTCGTCGGAGGCATTGAGTTCACAGAACAGGTCAAACGTCAGATCCGCTACCTCATCCGGCCGGCTCCGGGGCCGGTCCAGCTTGTTTATGACCAATATCGGTTTTAGATGCAGTTCCAGCGACTTTTTCAGCACAAACTTTGTCTGCGGCATCGGGCCTTCAAACGCGTCCACGAGCAGGAGGACTCCGTCGACCATCTTCAGAATCCGTTCGACCTCACTACCGAAATCAGCGTGTCCGGGCGTATCGACAAGATTAAACTGCACCCCCTTGTACTGGAGGGAGGCGTTTTTCGACAGAATCGTAATGCCGCGTTCTTTTTCCAAAGGATTCGAATCCATGATGGCAACTTCGCCGTCCTTAAACTCATAGGCTCCGGTATATTTAAGCAGG
>JAGYOO010000258.1 GCA_018399295.1 Candidatus Omnitrophota bacterium
AGGGGCGGAGCGCCCTTAGTAATACAACTTAAAATATAAATAAAAAACCCCTTAACCATTACTGGTCAAGGGGTCGATCGAACTAAAAACTTTATTCCCGGTTAAGCTCGTCCAGTGTCTCCTGGGTAAGCTCATCCAGAAGCTCTTTAACTGTGACTATTTTATCAATCCGCGAAACATTCGTCCCGCAGAAAACAACTGCTTCGTCTATATTACCGTTCACCGCGTTTACCAGAGCACTGGCGATACAGTAGGGGGCGGTCAGCGGATTACAACCGCGCAGACAACGGTAATTGCAGACAACCCGTTTGCTATGGCCGCTCGCGACATCATCGACCAGCTTAGTCCGCAGGGCCCGTCCCGGCATTCCGACCGGGCTGTCAATAATTACCACATCTTCCGCTTTAGCCTCAAGATACATCTGCTTAAATTTATCCGACACTGAACACTCTTCAGTAGTCACAAACCGGGTAGCCAACTGGACTCCAGCCGCACCCAGTTTCAGGAACCGGGCAATGTCTTTGCCATCGAAAAGACCACCGGCAGCAATAATAGGAATATTCTTACCGATAGTCCATTTGTTTGTATTCATTACCTGAATTGTTTCTTTGACCAGAAGCTCCAGGGGTTTATCCACCTCCGCCATCAGCTGCGTCTTGGAAAATCCCAGATGTCCACCGGCCATCGCGCCTTCGACAATTATCGCGTCCGGCAGCCGGTTATACCGCTTAGCCCAGGCATTAATTATAAGATCAGCGGCGCGGCCGGATGAGACAATCGGAATCAGCTTTATCGGCGAACCCTTAGTGTATTCCGGCAGGCGCAGCGGCAATCCCGCTCCTGAGGCGATAAAATCCGCTTTTTCCTCGGCACAGACCCGCACCAGATCCTCATAGTTACTTACAGCGACCAGCAGGTTCACTCCGACGACTCCCGGGCCGGCCTCTTTTGCCGCTCGGATCTCTCTTCTCAGACCTTCCCGGGAAGCAGTGATAAAATCAAGCTCGTTCTGTTCCTTGCCGAATCCCAGTCCAACGCCGGAAATAGTACCCGCGCCGCCGCAAGCGGCAACCGCGGATGCCAAAGGGGCACGGGAAACCTGAATCCCCATTCCACCCTGAATAATCGGTAAAGACACTTCCAGATCACCGATCTTTAAGCTCGGTAAAGATTCGTATTTAGGCATTTATAAAATCCTTGAATAAATTAATTTCAGTCCGGTAAATCTTCATATTCCAGACAAGAAATCAGCTGGTAGGAAAATCATAAGCTGATTTTTTAAGCATATTTTCCTCTATTGAAATTCGAACACACCGACAAGCGGTCCCAAGATACTTAAGATAGTCTACCCTAACCCGCGCTTCCTTGTCAATTAAATTTGTTTAAAAAACCTTTAAACCGGAAATCCGGGGAATAATCCTGGGCAAGTCCTTCTCTCTTTTTTCAGAAAATGCCCAAACGACTCTTAAAGGAAAAAAGCCGGACATCAATCTATACTCAGAACAGCGAATATAAAACCAGCGCGATAAACACCAGCACCGGTCAGATCGACTCTCCGATTTTAACGTTCCCCTCTTTATTCACCCGGCCCTTGCGCAGCCTCCCGTTGAATCTAGCCTCCTCATAACCGCTCATCTCACTGCGAAAAGGATTCCGCGCCTCGAGCTTGTCCGCGTCTATCTGTTTTTTATTTTTATTTATCCGGTTAATACGTGAAATAAAATCCTTCAGCAAACCGGTTCTGCCGACTGGGCTGTCCTGAAATATCTCGCTTATCTTTTCCCTGGTCTGCCGTCCCGGAACAACCGCCCCCCGTTCCCAGTCCCCAACGGTCCGTGGTCTTACATTTAACTTTTCAGCCAGGCTCTTTTTACTCAAACCAACTGCCTCCCGCAAATAAACGAGCAGTTCAAACTGGTTCCAGTCAAAGACCTCCTGCAGCAATTCCCGCGCCGGCTGCTGCCGGAACAGCAGACATCCGTCAAGTGTTCTGCCGGTCTGTTCATAATAAAGCTCCAGATAGACCATGAACTGGTCCCGGATATTCGCCGGCGGCGTTTTGTATTTTTCCCAGATAGTCAAGGTATCCGCTACAGTGGTCAACCCTTTCCCCTGAAGTAGCTCAACCATATCCTTACTGTTAACCATTAACTCCTCCCGCACCAGCCGCAGCCGCTCGCCAAACCGCTTTTTCCGTTCCAGGAGCACCTCTATTGGCGCCTCACTGAAAACCGAGTGGTAACCGATTGTCTGAGCACAGTTCTGAAACAGATCGGTTTTTTGACGACGATTGAATAACTTTAACATTATTCGGGCCGATTCAGGAATCGGAATCACATTTCTGTTCTCCCATTTGTGCACCGTTGATTCATCGACCTTACAGATCGCGGCAAACTCTTTCACCAACAGCCCCTTGGATAGCCGCAGATTTTTCAGCCTCAGACCAGGTGTCACGACAATCCGGCTGTTTTCCAGCTCGTGCCGCGCACGCTTAACCCGAATAAACTCATCCAGCCCGATCCCATAACGCAGCATCGGCACATCAATCGAATTTAATCCCAGCTTCTGATTAAAAATACGCGCCAGTTTATAATACACAAGTTGATTCACCGGAACATTCCGCTCCATCTCCCAGGCCTCGATCCCG
>JAGYOO010000259.1 GCA_018399295.1 Candidatus Omnitrophota bacterium
TAGTTCAACTGACAGAAGCATTGCACAAGTCACCGAATATGTCAACAGTGAAATCAGCATACTTCGCGCCGCCCGGGTTTGGTGTTTGGCCCCTGCGCCGCGGCCGCGGTTTATAAGAGAGAGATGCTGGAACAGGTGCGTGGCCCGGAAGGATATTTTGACGAAGGATTCTTTTTTTTCGTGGAAGACGTGGATCTGGCCTGGCGCTGCCGCAGGCAGGGGTGGACAGGGATATTTTCCCCTAAAGCTGTTTGCCGTCATTTCGGCGGCAGTTCAGCCTATGATTTCCGGCTCAGACAATATCTTTGTTACAGGAACCGGCTGCTGATGATTCAAAAAAACGACGGATTGTGGAGTTACCGCTGTAAAATTCTGCCTACGTTGCTGTATGACCTTCCGCGTAAGACCTACCTTTATCTTGCTAATCCGTATCTGCATAAAAAAACCGGCCTGTTCGGCCGGAAGCGAAATCGCGAAAAAACCGCGTTTGACGATGATCAGGGCGGGGGGTAAGTGGTAACCAGGGTGCCGCTGGAATCATAAAAAGCGATGACGCCTTCGCTGTCTAAAACGATTTTGCAGTTAACGAAATAGCTGGGAGGACGCCGGGTGGCGATGGCATTAAAGGTGGTGTTGCCGGTAACGCCGACCTCGGTTGAATAGTTCCACATAGTGTCTCTATAGGTGGGAGAATACGGTACCTCTCCATAGGTTTCCAGAACATTCAGGTTAGGGGCGTAATGGTTTGCCTCAATGGAATAAAGCTGCTGAATAGTGCGGATCTGGCTGAGAATTTCCATAGCCTTGCCGGCCCGCGTTCTTTCAATGGACCGCAGATAGGTGGGAACAGCCAGACTTACCACTATGCCGATGATGATCAGAGTGACCATCAGCTCTAGCAGAGAAAAAGCGCGCGCCTGTCTCATAATTAAAGTATACCACAAGGTCTTTAAAAAAGGAATCCAATTTTAGGCTCTAATTTTCTCCAAAAGGTATTGGGAAAAGAGGTTTGTGAGAAAAATCAGGTTGACAAGCAGGCCCTGGGTGATATAATCTTTGTGAGATTATTAATGATGTTAACAGTTAACAAGGTTAAGCAATGCCGAATTCAATAGAGGACTATTCTCAGGAGATGGTGGAGGTTCTGCCGCGGGTAATGCGGGGGGTTATGCGCTGGCGATCCGACGCGTTGCTCAGCGGCAAAATAACCCCGCCTCAGTTTCTGGCCCTGAATCTTATTTTTGAAACCGGCCCATTGAGGATGACGGATGTCGCCGCAGATCTTAAGGTCAGTCTTCCCGCGGTAAGCGGCATGGTAGAAAGACTTTGCCGGCTGGGGCTGGTCCGGCGGCAGCCGGGAGAAACCGATCGCCGGATTATCCGGGTCGAGCTTACTCTCAAGGGGCGGGAGCTTATTAAAAAAGCAAGGAGCCAGAGGGAAGAGACCTTCAGCCGGATCTTCCGCCGGCTCTCCGAGGAGGATCGGAAAAGTTATCTCCGGATAATGCGGCGGATAAAAGAGATGCTTGAAAGCGGAGAACTCAATGAAGATACTGCATGAACTCGCTATTGCCGCCTGTCTGATATGCCTCCCAACGGCCGGTTGGGCCGCGGAACCGCTGGAGCTGTCCTTGGAGGACGTAAGCCGGATCGCGCTGCAAAATAATTCCGATGTCCAGCTGGCCCTGCTGGAGGCCCGTATCGCCCGCCAGGCAGTCGAAGTATCCCGTTCGGCGTTTGACACGTATATCAACTTCGGGGCGGCCTATACCAGTGATGAAACAAGCAAGGCCAGCACGATCCTGGGAACCGAGAGCACGGTTAATGAGTATGAGTTTCAGGTTAGCAAGACGATTCCCTGGGGCACGACATTAGGGCTTAGCCTGGCTGACCAGCGCAATTTTTCAAACTCTCTGTTTACTGCTCCGAATACTTATCATGATTCTTCTCTGGGCATTTCACTGCGCCAGCCTTTGGCGCAAAACTTTTTTGGCCTTCAATCCCGGGGAGAGGTAGCGGTTGCCGGGTTGGAGGTCGCGATTACGGAAAAGGCGGTTTTGGACCGGGTGGAGAGAAGTCTGGCCGAGGTCCAGAATGCCTATTGGGAGTTGGCACTGCGGCAGAGAGAGGTTCAGATCGAAGAAGAAATGCTGGAGAGAGCGAAGCGGCTGCACCGGATCTTTCAGGATCGGATAGAGCTGGGAATGACGGAAGAGGCGGAGCTGTACGCGACTGAGGCCAATACGATCCTGCGGCAGGAAAGCCTGAATACGGCTCGCAACCGGGCCCGGGTGGCGCAGAATAATCTGCTGCGGCTTCTCAGTGAGGACAATCTGGATGTCACCATCCAAACAGTCGACTTGCTGCCCGGCTGCGTAGTCGAGCCGAACCTTGAAAAGAGCCTGGATCTGGCCCTGCTGCACCGCCGCGATCTGCGCGCTGCTCTGGAGCGTCTGCGTCAGCAGGGAATAAGCGTGCGGATGCGCAAGAATATGCTCCTGCCGCAGGTGGACCTGGAGGCCTCGCTGCTGCGCAACGGATTGCAGCCGGATGTCGGTGAGGCCTGGGAGAATGTGTACGATGAAGACAATCCGCGGATGTTTGCCGGGATCAGCGTGAGGTTTCCTCTGGAAAACCGGGCCG
>JAGYOO010000026.1 GCA_018399295.1 Candidatus Omnitrophota bacterium
GGGAAAACAGATTGTTCCGGAACTTCTTCAGTTCAAAGCGACAGCGCAAACAATTAAAAGACATACACTCGATTTCTTTAATCTTCCGGAGAAACAGAAACAGGACATCTGCCAGAGGTTACGCGAGGTCAAAACCAGACTTGGAACTGGTCAGGCCAGCCAAAGAACGGCTGACATCATTATTCAGGAAAGTATGCGTTTAACAATTACGGATTAGGAGTCCAATTAGATTCATCTATAGTTCCCGTACTATCGATTGTAATAGATTCAAAAACATTAGGCCCGCTAATTCTTTCCGCTTTTCCACTACGTGAAGCAGCAGAATACTCAAAATCCCACGAACGATTGGTATTATTATTAGGATTTTCCATGCCGACTATTTCCCAGTTTATGTCACTGGCCGGAGACGTCGGCAGATCAATATAATCTCTCCTTTCAGCCGCGTATGTCTGTTCAGCCGCGTGCATCGACATCAACGTGGCCTTCGCCTCCCGGGCCCTGGCCCGTTCCACGGTTGTTAAATAAGTAGGGATGGCGATGCTGACTAATATTCCGATAATGATAACTGTAAGGATCAGTTCCATAAGGGTAAAACCTTTACGTGGCATCGCTTCCCTCCTGTTTAATAATTTTTTTAATTATATCACAGGAAATCAGTTAAGAAAAGTTTTTTATGGGATTAGATATTTACGGAGGTAGCGATTTTGAAGATAGGCATAAACATGGCGATTACCAGAAATCCAACCAGGAATCCCATAAACACCAACATGAACGGTTCCAACAGTGAAGATAATCTTTCAACCATCATCGTGACCCGCTCCTCATAGAACTTCGAGACATGGGTAAGCATATCCGCCAGTTCTCCGGTCTCTTCCCCCACGTTCACCATAAGAACTACCATGGGAGGAAACAGCCCGGTTCTTTCCAGAGGGTCAGCAATCGTTTTACCATCCCGGACACTATCCTTGACCGTTTCCAGTGAAATCTCCATAACCTTATTACCGACTGTCTTGGTCACGATTTCCAAGGCGTAAAGAATCGGCACACCGCTGGCGATCATAGTGCCCAGACCACGGGTAAAATTGGTGATGGCAATATTGCGAAACAGATCTCCGAAAACCGGCAAGGCTAATCGAAACCGATCAAAGTGGAGTCTTCCCTTGTCGGTCTTGATAATCTTAAGAAATCCCATCACCAGGAACGGTAAACCTATCGCTATTCCTAATCCGAATTTACGGAAAATATAACTCAGATTAACAACGAACTGGGTGACCGGAGGCAGTTCCGTGCCAAAGGACTCAAACATCTCAGCAAACACGGGGATAATCTTAACCACAAAAATAATTATCGATCCGGTACATACTGTCATCAAAATGCCGGGATACATTAAGGCGGAAATAACCTTTCTCTGCAACTCTCCTGAACTTTCGAAATATTGAGCGATCTGTTCAAGCACTGAAGGCAGCTGTCCCGAGGCCTCTCCGGTACCAATTAAGTTGACCCAGAAACTTGAAAACACTTTAGGATGCTTCTCAATTGCCGCCTTGAGCGTACTGCCACCCTGGATATCATCCTTTATCTCGTCGATCGCGTCCCTTAACGGCCGGCTTCCCACCTGTTTCCCCAAAACCGTCAAACTGCGAAGCAGAGGAACACCGGCATTCAGCAATGTTCCCATCTGACGGGCGAACAGGCAAAGATCCTCCCCTTTCACGCTCCGGGATAGTCGCGGTCCCTTGGTTGTCTTCCCCAGGGAAAAAGTGGCCTTCTTGCGAACAAGTATCTCATCAACCGAGGTTATCAGAAGGTTCCGGCGCTGAAGGATATCAATTATTTCGCCCTTGTCTTCAGCCCCCATGGTCCCCTGGACCAGGTTGCCATCTCGATCTCGCGCTTTATATAAGAAATCCGGCATAATTAAATTTTACTCGGCAACGGTAACAGCAAGCACTTCCTCCAATGAAGTAAGCCCCTGCTTCATCTTTTCCACTCCGGAGTGATAAAGCGATCTCATCCCGATCTCAATCGCCCGTTTGCGAATTTCATCACTTGATTTCCGGTAATAGACCATATTCCTGATCTCTTCGTTTATCTCCAGCAGCTCGTAAATTCCCACCCGGCCTCTATACCCGGTAAACCGGCAGTCTTCACAACCTTTAGCTTCATAGACCTCGCTGTCACCCAATTTCATGTTCTTATACCGCACATCCAGTTCCTTATTCGCCAGTTTTTTGCATCTCGGACAAAGACGACGCACAAGCCGCTGCGCGATTATCAGACGAAGAGACGACACCAGAAGAAACGGCTCCAAGCCCATATCCATAAGCCGGGTTACAGCAGTAGGAGCATCATTCGTATGCAGAGTACTGAGAACCAGATGCCCGGTAAGCGCCGCCCGGATACACATTTGAGCTGTTTCCAGATCCCGGACCTCTCCGACCATCAGTACGTCCGGATCCTGACGAAGAAAAGATCGAAGAGTATTGGAAAAGGTCAATCCGATCATGGGTCTGACCTGAACCTGGTTTATCCCATCCAGCTTATACTCAACAGGATCTTCAACCGTCATTATATTCTTCTTCGGACTTCTAAGAGAACTCAATATAGTGTATAAGGTAGTTGACTTTCCCGAACCGGTAGGCCCGGTGACGTAAATCATACCATACGGCCTCTTAATCTCCCTCTCAATTATCTCCCGATCCCGGGGATCAAATCCAAGCTTTCCGAAATCAAGAGGAAGCTTTGTCGGATCAAGTAGACGCATAACCATTTTCTCTCCGAAAATAGTCGGAATGGTTGAAACACGAACGTCTACAACCTTTCCATCCGAAGCGATGGAAAAACCGGCATCCTGCGGCAGCCGTCTTTCAGCGATATCCATGCGGGAGAGAATCTTTAAACGGGATATGATGGCAACGTAAAGTTTTGGATCCGGAGGGCTTGCCTCATAGAGCATTCCGTCAACTCTGTACCGCAAGGATACCCGGTCTTCAAAATGTTCAATATGAATATCCGAGGCCCCGCTTTCCACCGCTTCACGAAGGATCAAATCCACAAACTTAACGATCGGCGCCGCCTCGGTTTCAGAAAAGATGTCCCGGACGTCAACCTGGGATTGGGAACTTCCCTTATCCTTATCTACATCCATGAGGATAAACTCTTCCTCAATGTCCTTCATCTGCAAATCTTTACTGCTGTAAAAATTTTCGATTGCCTTTTCCAGATCAGACGCGCAGCTGACGGCAACGTTGATATCACATCCAGTCATCTTCATTAAATCGTCAACGCAAAGAAGATCCAGCGGGTCAGCCATAGCCACGGTCACACTCTGGCCGTGCCGGGAAAGAGGCAGAACAATATGCCCCCGGGCATAGTCTTCGGAAATAAGCTTTTCCAACCCCTGATGCATGTTCGGTCGCAGAAGCCCCTTTTCAGCATCAGCATAAAGAATATTCAACTGATCCGCCAAGGCAGAGGCAATCTCCTGTTCGGTTACCGCTTCAAGCTGAATCAAGGCCTCCCCAAGTTTACATCCTTTTTCTTTCTGAAACGCGAGAGACTTATCCAGCTGCTCCTGAGTAATCTTGTTCTGCTTTAGAAGCAACTCTCCAAGTTTAAGACGAGGTTTAAGCATATTCCACCTATTTTACAAGTTCAACCGCACCCATTCCCACACCATTAACCATATCCATTTTCATACCATCCTGTTCCCGGAAAGGCAAATCATTGACAATATCCGCCTCGGGTAGAATTTCTCCTGCTGCCTGAACCGGGGCATCCGCGCTTCCGCTATCTGAAGATTGCGCCAGGTCTTGACCGCCGTCAACCGGCTTAACCCCGGTATCCTGAACCGGAACCGCGGCTGATTCCGTACTGCCACTCTGAACCTTTTCATGGGCCCGAACTATCTTCGGAGTAATAAAGATCAAAAGCTCCTTATCCACCCGATCTGTCTGCGAATGGCGAAACATTGAACCGATAAATGGAATATCACCCAACCAGGGCACCTTAGTAATCGTCTCTTCCTCCTCCGTGGTGATAAATCCGCCGACAACCACTGTCTCATGGTCACGCACCATCACCACCGTCCGCATGCTTCTCAATTGAGGATCGATAAAATTCGTCGTGGTTCCAGGCTGAACAAACGTAGAATTAGTCGGCCGGGAGATGCTCGGTTCAAGCATCATGGAAACCAGGCCTTCTTCGGCATTTATAAGCGGAAGCAGCTTTAGAATCGTCCCCACCTCCATCCGCTCCACCTCGACCTCATAAGAGGTCTCACCATCAGTCGTGGTCTGAATTGTTTTAACCGAAACTATCTGGTCGGAAGTTACCCTGATCTCCGCCCATTCCCGATCTTGAACAAGGATCCTGGGTTTGGAGAGAAACTTTGTATTGGTATCCGAGCGCAACGCCTCCAGGATAAAAGACAGGCTGTTCGCCGAGATCAATCCATAATTGAATTGGGCATCAGCCATGTCCGCCGAACCATCCCAGTTGGACAACGGGAATTTAGTCGTCCGGGAACTTCCGGTGAAATCAAGGAATTGCTGCCCCCACTTGACTCCAACCTGCTTTAAAAAATCAGACGTTGTCTCAATAAGCTCAACCTCGATCATTACCTCAGCAATCGGCTGATCGATCTCGCTGATAATCTGATCAAGCAGCGGAAATTTTTCCGGAATATCGGTTATGATCACCACATTACCATAGCTGACGATTGACCCGTATTGACTAAGCAACGGTTCTATAATTTCGTTAAAATCACCGTACATATCAACCTCTCCACCCTTCATTAAATAACTTCCAGGCGAAGCTGAGCCGTGATAATAACGAATCCGGTAAACCCTGGTCATCGTCTCCACCGGCGCCACTGTTTTTGCCTTCACAATGATTATGTTACTTCCCGGACTCTGTTCCAGCCCCAGATTGTTGGCCTCGAGCAAGGTCCGCAAAGCATCTTCAACCATAACCTGTTCCATATACAGGGTTATCTTCTTCTCTTCCGTGCTTTTCGCGGCCACGAAATTAAGCCCTGACTGCTGTGAGAAGACCTTCAAAACATCCTTCAGATCAGCGTCCTTAAAGTCCAGAGATACAAGTCCCTGCAGAGTATCATGCACTTGGGCCGTATCTTCCTCAATTGTATACTCAGACTGTCCTGCCGCGTTTAAGGGCGGCATCAGCATCACCATTAACATCAGCATAACCATGGCGCGAAAGGCCTTCTTCATCTTTCACCTCTTGACTTTGAATTTTTCATTTTTCTGACTTAGATGATTTTTCAGTACTTTCCCGTACGGGATACTGTCGGCATTGTAATCGTATACTCATTATTCTCGTAAAACAAAACCATGCCTTCACGGGTGATCTCTGATATCTGATACTGCTCAATACGGTCGCCTACCCGCATCACCTTCTGATTAACAATAACCTGAGGCATTTTCGGGGACCAGATAATCCCCTGCAATTCCACCTTCGGCACCGATTTTACGTCTTTTTTCTCCTCCACCTTCTTCTTCTCAACCCTGACAAGTAAACGGGCCGGTAGGGCAAATGGTTCTCGTTTAGCCTCGAAACCGGTATAACTCACCTTTGTCTCAGCCTTTTCATGCTTGACCTTTGCCGGTTCCGCCACCTTCTCCTTCTTTGCTTTTGCGGCATTGGCAGAGGACACGGCAAAAAGAATAATCATCAAACTAGAAATTATTTTTTTTATCATTTTTCCAGCAGTGTTTCGACAAAATAAATAGTATTTAGAGTTATCTTGCTCGTCATTTCTTCGTGCTGGGCATCCTTTTTAGCGCAATCGAGTTCTGTAACGTGTACAAATGACCCCGGAGATTCAATCCTGGCGATAAAGTTTCCTAATTCATTATAGGTACACACTATCTCAAGCTCGAGACCGAGTTTTATATACTCACGATGCCTTTGCATCGGAAGAGCGGCGATCGATTTCATTCCGATCCCCATCTGGCCGGTCATCTTCGCGATCTCCGCCAGAAAACGCGAGCTTTCCCGCACTGACACCACAGAGTCACGCATCTTGTTCAAATTTTCCAGCTTTTTCCCGATCTCATTCTCCAGAATTACCCGTTGACGCTGCTTCCGGTAATCCGCCACCTGGGACATGCTGTTCTTATACATATGCTGCCCCATCCAGAACAGGATCAGCCCGAATACCACAACTCCGACCCCGAGTATTTTCTGGATATCGGCAGGAAGGCGGCGTGGGTCAATCAATCCCGTACCTCCTCTAAACAATCCAGGGAAAAGCTCATTACCGGTATTTTCTGGTAAATCTCATTACTCACCTGTCCGGTCTTGATGACCCGGAACCCGCGAAAATACTTCGGATCATTCTTAAGCGCGTCTGAAAAATTATTAATAAGCTCGACTTCCATCCCTTTCTGCTCCGTATAGACATATCCGGACAAAACCATCTCCAAACCCGTATTTCGCCCCTTTTCAGTAGGCAAAGGATTGGCATAGTTAAGTTTTTTCAACCAGATATTTTCCGGCATCTGCTTGGGTAGCTGGCTTAGTTTATGGGTCAAATAATTACGTTCTTTCATTAGACGATTATGCAGCCCCATCAGCTTGTCAATCTCCTGCCCCCCCTGCTTCAGCTTGCTTTCACTGAAGTGGCTTAAATCCATAAATTTAGGGCTCTTTCTCTTTTCCTGCATAAGGAGATTCTTTTCCCGATTCACCAGCGCGCCGAAAACCAAAAACATGATGAACATGCACACACAAAGCGCCGCTGTCTCAACCAACACCATTTTACGAATAAATCTTTTAACCCTCAGGCTGGTCTTTTTCCGGGCTTTAAATAAATCGATCTCTACCATCGAGGGGGTAAGCCCCTTAAGCGCTGCTCCGATAGTAACCGGAAGCATCGGGAAAGTATAAGGAAGAGGCTTGGCCTTGGGACTGAAAACCTCTTTAAGCGGATCAACCGTAGTTACCTCGATCTTAAGCCGTTTCGCAAAAAACGCCGCTAAGGGGGGAATGTCCGGGAACTCCTTACCCGCCTCCTGCACAGTATTAAGATCATCAAAGTCCTCCAGATCACCACAAAGTATCGCCTTGGTTACATCTTCTTTTCCCAGTTCCTTTCGGTAATATTCCAAGGATATCTGCAGCTCGTTCAAGGCATTATCCAGAACACTTATCCGGCTGTCCACACTTTCTCCGTACTCCTGGAACAGCATCTCCGCGGTCTCGTCGTCGATCCATTCTTCTTTTTTAGAAAGAGAAACATCGCGGATAAACATGGGGACCCCCTCTTTAAGGATTATCATGTTCAACCGCTGCGCGTAAATATACATTACGATATTCGACGACTTCTTATCAACCTCTCCAGCATGTTCTAAAAGGCGCATAATCGCGAAAGATGCCGTTTCCACGGATACCGGATTGATGTCGGCCTTTCCCAGTAACCCCAGATGATCCTTTATCGTCTCTTCTTTAGCAACCAGGGAGAGAACTCCGATTTTCCGGTCATCTTTATTGCTATTTAAAATATAAAATCCCGTTACCGCCTCTTCCAGGCGAAACGGGATATATTTACGTGACTCGAAACGGACCGCCTCCTCCATCTCTTCAGATGATATGCGCGGCATCTGAAAATAACGGAGCAGAACTGTGCCCGGCATGAGAACAGTGTTTACTTTTCGAAGATCGATATTGCTTTTGTGAACCGCTTTTTGGAGGGCCTTGAGAACCAGGGCTTGCTTATCCTGCTGATCATGGTCTTCGGTGCTTTGCTCCCCTTCAAAAATATCGACATGGACAAAATTCTCCAGCCTGATCTTTTTTCCGACGGATTTCAGATGCGCGATCTGAATCGTCCGGGGACCGATATAGACACCAACAGAATTTTTTAAGAAAAGCATTTTTTTAAATCCGTTTACTCTGAGGAAAATCCTTTTTTCCCGCAGCTTCTACATCTATATTTTTATCATAAACCTCGCATTGATGTCAAACCTTTTTTAAAACATAAACAGATGTAAAAACTTTTTTTATAACTCTTTCAAAAGTTGGAGAATCCCCTCACACACCCCCGCGCGCGGCAGAACTGACTTTGCCCCGGATTTTCTCACCTTAATCTCAATTTCAGAGCGGGCCAGCCCTTTTTCTCCGATAACTACCTGCAGCGGAATTCCGATTAAATCGGCATCCTTAAACTTTACTCCAGCCCGCAGATCCCGATCATCCAGCAGGACCTCCAGCCCGACGTTTTTCAAGCCTTCGTAGACCTCTTCCGAGACCTGGATCAGCTCCGGGTTCGGCCCCAACGGCAGCACGACTACCTGGAACGGGCTAAGACTTAAAGGCCAGACAATGCCTGAATTATCATGGTTCTGTTCTACGCACGCCGCGATGATCCGGGTCACCCCGATTCCGTAGCATCCCATGATAACCGGAAGATTCTCCCCCTTTTCATTCAGAAACCGGGCATCCAGCGCCTCTGAATATTTAGTGCCAAGCTTAAAAACGTGTCCAATCTCGATAGCCGTAGTTATATTCAACACCTTACCGCAGCGGGGACAGGCATCAGTTTCGGTTATGTCCCGCAGATCAGCCCAGAGGTCTGCCTTAAAATCCCGGCCCTCATTTACGTTCAACAGGTGGGTGTCCGCCTTATTCGCGCCGGAAACAAAATCACTTCCACCCTTAAGTGAAACATCGGCGATAATCTTCAGGTTCTTAAGCCCGACCGGACCACTGAATCCCACCGGCCCTCCGGTAAGCTTTTCAATAGTCTGCGCATCCGCCATTTTTACCTCAGCGCCTCCGAGAGCACGGGACAGTTTAGTTTCGTTCACCTCGTGATCGCCGCGAACGAGGACCGCGGCCCCCTTTCCTTCAATCACATAAATCAAAGTCTTAATCAACTCTGACGGTGAAACCTTCAGAAAACCGGCAACCTCGGCAACGCTTCTAAGATTGGGAGTAGCTGTTTCTTGCAACGGTTTTTCCGGGACATCCGTCGTCTCCGGTTCAGCCGGACTCAGACACTCAGCCTTATCCATGCTCACGGAATACCCGCACTGTTCACACAGAACGATCCGGTCTTCTCCATTAACCGCTGGAATCATAAACTCGTGTGAAACATCTCCTCCCATGACTCCAGTATCCGCCTCTACCGGTATCGCCCGCAACCCGCACCGCCGGAAAATCTCCCGATATGCCTCATACATCCTGCTGTAGCTTTCGTTAAGTCCCGCCTGGTCCCGATCAAAACTGTAGGCATCCTTCATTATGAATTCCCGGGAGCGGATCACTCCAAAACGGGGTCTGGCCTCATCTCGAAACTTCGTCTGGATCTGATAGAGTATCAGCGGAAGCTGACGGTAAGAGCTCACTTCATTCTTGACCAGAAAGGTAATTACCTCTTCATGAGTAGGGCCAAGCACATTCAGTTTTCCATGCCGATCCTCGAACTGGATCATATCCCGCCCCAGAGCCTTCATCCTGCCGCTTTTTTCCCATAATTCCGCCGGCTGAATGGCAGGAAGCAAAAGTTCCTGGCCGCCCTTGCGGTCCATCTCCTCACGGACAATCGCCTCGACCTTTTCCAGTACTTTCAGTCCGAACGGCAAGTAGGTATACACCCCGGATGTCAGCTTCCGGATCAGACCGGCCCGGATCATCAGGATATGGCTTATCGCTTCCGCTTCCGCCGGAATCTCCTTAAGCGTCGGCAACAGCGTTTGCGACCATCTCATTTCTTACCTCCTCCAGTAAAGCAGTCAAAAGTTTATCTTTCTTTACAGTTCCGATTTTTTCACCCCGCCGGAACATTATTCCAAGTTTACCGCCCCAGGCGATTCCCACATCCGCCTCCCGCGCCTCGCCCGGACCGTTCACCACGCATCCCATCACCGCCACCTTCAGAGAACGGCCGGGGAATTCCGCTTCGATTCGATCCAGCATCGGCCGGATCTTTCTGACCAGGGAAACAAGGTCGATCTTACAGCGGCCGCAGGTCGGACAGCTGATCAGGGAAATCCCTGCCGCGTCCAGGCCTGCTGCCTTCACGATCCTTCTGCCCACCTTGATCTCGCTGACAGGGTCTCCGGTCAAAGAAACCCGAAAAGTATCACCAATACCTTCAGTCAACAAACATCCGATCCCCATGCTTGACTTGACTATTCCCTCATCCATTGTT